>JAYRVL010000596.1:0-1628 GCA_041918575.1 Anaerolineae bacterium
CCCCATCTCCCCTTCTCCCCTTATCCTCTTCACCCCTTCACATATTCCCCCCGTCTACTCTTCACCCCTACACCACACCGCCACGCCGAGAGTAGACGGGGGCGGGGGTTGAGGAGAGGCCGCGTTACAGCAGGTCGGCGTACAGCACCGAACTGAGATAGCGCTCGCCATAGGAGGCGACCACGGCCAGGATGCGCTTGCCGGCATTTTCCGGGCGCTGCGCCAGGCTGACCGCGGCATGCACGGCCGCGCCCGAGCTGATGCCGACGAGCAGCCCTTCTTCCTGCGGCAGGCGGCGGGCCATGGCAATCGCTTCGTCATTGGTCACGCGCACGATCTCATCAATCAGGTTGGTCTGCAGCACACTGGGCACGAAGCCGGCGCCGATACCCTGGATCTTATGGCTGCCGGCCTTGCCGCCGGAGAGGACCGGCGACGCGTCCGGCTCCACCGCCACGATGCGCAGATGCGGCAAGCGCGGCTTGAGCGCCTGACCCACGCCGGTCAATGTGCCGCCGGTGCCGACGCCGGAGACGAAGATGTCCAACTGGCCGTCGGCGTCGCGCCAGATCTCCTCGGCCGTGGTCAGCCGGTGAACCTCCGGGTTGGCCGGGTTGTCGAACTGCTGCAGCATCAGGTAGCGCGGGTTGGAGTCCAGGATTTCCTGCGCCTTGCGGATGGCGCCGGGCATCCCCTCCGCGCCCGGGGTCAGGATCAGCTCAGCGCCAAACGCACGCAGTAGCTTGCGCCGTTCGATGCTCATCGTGTCCGGCATCACCAGCAGGCACTTGTAGCCTTTGGCCGCGGCCACCAGCGCCAGGCCGATGCCGGTGTTGCCGCTGGTCGGCTCCACCAGGATAGTGTCCGGGCCGATCTTGCCGGCCTTTTCCGCGGCCGCGATCATGCTCTTGGCGATGCGGTCTTTGACGCTGGCGCCGGGGCTGAAGAACTCCAGCTTGACCAGCACTTCGGCCGCCGCGCCGCCCGTCACCCGGTGCAGGCGCAGCAGGGGGGTGTTCCCGATCAAATCGGTTACGTTGTTAGCAATGTTCGACATCGTTCGATCTCCTCTTGTTCCTGAAAAATGGACTCGAAAACAAAAAAGGACTCATCCCGGCCCGCAGGCCATGCAGATGAGTCCTTTTCTCAGCGCCAGACGGTTCGCTGCGCCCTTGCAGGCGTCAGTCCGTCAGGCGAATCGTGTCATGAATTGAAATGTCAGCGCCGTCCCTGCGCCTCCCGACTCACCGCTCGCACGCAATAATAGCGGGGCGCCCGGCCGAAACCGAAGCACACCCGCTTGCAACACGAGCAAGTGGAGAACCAAAAGAGAGAATGAGGCTTAGACGTTCGCGTGAACATGGACCAGAGTGTAACCAACCATGGCTGTTTTGTCAAATCACTCCGAATAGGCGTTTTGTACGTTTTGCTGCTTGACAGATCAACCTGAAGAGGGTAGAATAGGCGCAAGTTCAGCCGAATACTGCCCTTACGGTGGGTGTCCTTTTGCGGACTAGGCTGTGCCCCCTAACCACGGGGGCATTTTCATTTCCGAGACACATCACGCAGGATCCCCGCCTCCACGCCACGCTGACTAAGCGCCATCAGCGCCGGTTCCCCTTCCAACG
>JAYRVL010000597.1:0-5583 GCA_041918575.1 Anaerolineae bacterium
GCGGTCGCTTGACGGATCGAACGCGGGCTTGGTGGCGGCAGGCGTCAGCCAGGGCTGGGCGACCGTCCACAGGCCAACGCCAGCGGCTGCCAGCACCACCACGCTCACGGCAATGGCGCCAATCAAGAAACGGCGGTTGTGCAAAAGCGATGAACGCATGAACAGGACCTCTTACGGCTTGGCTGTAGCCGATCGTAGCTAACGACATCCTATGTATGAATCCAGAACGGCTTGGCCTCCTGCCCGGTGCGCTGGTAGGGATTGAGCTGCACCACGGCCACGGTCCAGTAGACGTCAATCCAGTCGTCGGTCGGAATCTCCTGGACGCCGGGTGTGGCACGGATGGAGCCAACATAGAGGGAGTAGACATGATTGGGATTGTTGACGTAGGGCACGGGCGGCGCGACGCCGGGATGATCGGGATTGTTGGCTTTCCACATGCGCAGTTCGAAGCCTTCATTGCTCGTGAGCGCGCGTCCGGTCCATTTCCACTGGAAATTCTCTGAATCCCGCGGCCAAAGGGTGTAGCCATCCACGGGCGACAGCAGAATAGGAGTTGTCGCGACGTTGGCCGGGCGCGGGGTGGGACGGCGGGTTGGCGTGGCCGGTACGGCCGTAGGGGTGGGCGTTGGGCTGGGCAGCGGCGGCGTGGTGGCAGTGGGCAGCGGCGTCGCGGTGACGATGACGACAATGGGGGTGGCCGTCGGCAGGTTGCTGGTCTGACCCTGATCGGTGCGGCTGCCGAGCGGCGTTACGGTGGCGCCTGCGGCGGTTGGACCATCGGTGTTGGCCGGCGTCGCGGTGGGGACTGGCGCCAGGGTGGCCGTGGCGACAGCGACGACCGTGGGGGTTGCGTTCGAGCGGCCGCCGGAGGCCATGCTGAGGGCCACGATCAGGAGTAGAACGACGGCGCCGCCGCCCAGGGCAAACCAGCCCCAGACCGGGAAGCCGCGGGCAGGGCGCGGGGCGGTCTGCGGTCGCGGGGTGGACATACGGCCACTGGCGGCGCCCGCGTTGCGCGGCGCGCTATCAGGGCGGCGGCCGGCCATCGCGGTGGGCGGCGCCAGGTTGGTGTTGACGCCGGCCAGCGCGGTCTCGAGTTCCTGCTGAAACGCGATAATGCTGGCGGGGCGGCGCCCTGGCTGCGTCTCCAGCCCATGGACCAGCGCCGCTTCCAATGCCGGGCTGATGGCGGCGTTCATCTCACGCGGTGACTTGAGCACCATATTCGCGATCGCGCGCTGGATGCTGTCGGGTGGCGTCTCCCCGGTGAAGAGCGCATAGAGGGTTGCAGCCAGGGAGTAGATGTCCGAGCGCTGATCGGTATGCGCGGCGCCGTACTGTTCGGGCGGCGAAAAGCCGGGGGTGACGCCCAGCGCGCCGGTGGCAGTGCGCTGCTGCTGCGCGCCCACTTTGGTCAGGCCGAAGTCCACCAACACGGCGCGACCGTCCGGTGTGACGCGGATATTTTGCGGCTTGATGTCCCGATGGATGATGGGCGGGTTCTGGGTGTGCATGTAGTGCAGCGCGCCGCAGATCTGGCTCAGCCACTGCATTACCTCGTCGGGCAGCAGGCGGCCGCGGCTGCGCAGCATGTCGGCCAGGTTCATGCCTTCAACGAAGTCCATGACCAGGTATTGAATGCCCTGGGCGGTGATGAAGTGATCAATGACGCGTGGCAGATTGGAGTGACGCAGGCGGGCCAGCACTTTGGCCTCCTGTTCGAATTGGATCTGCGCGTCGGCGGTGGCGAGATTGTTTTCTTTGAGCGCCACCCACTGCTCCAGGCGCATGTCCCAGGCCCGGTAGACTGCGCCCATGCCGCCCTGACCGAGCAAGCGGTCCAGGCGATAGCGATTTTCGAGAATGGATCCAGGATTGAGAGCCATGTACTATTTTCTCCTCCTCCTCCCCGACAGGGGTAGGCGGTTCAGTCCACGCCGGCGCCCGCCGCAGACCTGGGCCACAAGGCGAGAAAGGACAACGATGAGAGGCGGGCGGCGCCGATTTCGAAGCCGTGTGGACAGCGCCAGTCAAGGGTATTATACCGCACATCGTTCAAACACGCACATGGCTGGCGCTCAGGAATTCTAAATAAGGTCAAAATAGGGTCAAAATAAGGTCAAATGTAGGCGTTGATCGGACCTGGATTGGAGGCTTCAGCCGGTTTCTTGGCCAGCAAAGCCGCAAACTGCGCCGGCTAAAGCCTCGATTCCGGTTACATTTGGAATTCCTGGCCGGCGCCTGCACCCGTTGCGGTCGAAATAAGCGCTATCGTCATGAACCTGGTCGGCGCCGCGCTGAGGGGCCTTGTCGGCTGCGGCCGCTGGAAGCTGCTGCCGCTCAAGGGCAAATCGTAGTTCCAGACAGCGTCACATGAAGTCGGGCGGCCAGGTGGCGGGCCTCCTGGCTGCTGGCC
Source organism: Anaerolineae bacterium (assembly GCA_041918575.1). Lineage (GTDB taxonomy): Bacteria > Chloroflexota > Anaerolineae > SSC4 > Amarolineaceae > Amarolinea. Next base: position 2,420 of record JAYRVL010000597.1, read on the forward strand.
GGATCGCGCAGGATGTAACGCGCCTGCTCCAGCGCCTGTTGCGGCCGGCCGGCCTGGGCTTCGACCTGCGCCAGCCCCATTCGCGCATCCAGCGCGGCCGGCCTGGATCCGGCCTCGTCAGCCCGCTGCTGCGCTTCCAGGTAGCACTGCCGGGCTTCTTCGATCTGGCCCAGGGTCAGGGAGGCGTTTCCCAGATAAGTGAGGGTGTGGGCGATGTCCCAGCCGACAACATAGCCCCGATGCATGTCCAGGCTGCGGCGCAGAAGATCCTGCGCCCTGGTCGCGTCGCCCTGCGCCAGCGCCGCCAACCCCAGATAGCGCAAGGCCGTGCCGATGCCCCAGCGATCCCCCAACTGCTGGCACAGGGTCAGCCCCTCCTGCAAGAAATCCTCTGCTTCCTGAAAGCGCCCCAGTCGTACAGCCGCAGGGCTGAGATGATTCAGCGCCAGGGAGATGGTGCGGGGATCGCCCACGGCCCGCCAATCGGCCAGGACCGCGCACATCCGAGTGTAGCCGGCCAGATGATCGCCGCGCAAATGGGCCAGATAGCCCAGATTGAAGTCGGCGTAGACCTCGCACCATGAGTCGCCCACCACCCTGGCGTAGGCCAGGGCCTCCTCCAGCCGGGCCTGAGCCTCCTCCAGTTCACCTTGCAGAAAGAGGATGATGCCATCGAAGAGGAGGGGATGCAAAAGCAGATCGGGGTCGGCGAAGGGACGGAGCAGCGCCAGGCTCTCGCCGGTACGCCCCCGCGCCTGGGCAAAATCGCCCCGCCGAAAGAGAAGCAGCGCCTGCTGGGTCAGCGCCTCACCCAGCATCCGCTGCCGGGCCGGGTCGTGGGGCGCCGCACGGCCGGCCTGGATCACCGGCTCCAACAGCGCGACGCCCTCGCTCAGCCAGCCGGAAAGCTCGAAGAAGTTGCCGAAACTGCGCACGGCCCGCGTCAGGGCGTCGAACATGTCCCGGGCCACAGCCCAATTCCAGGCCGCGCGCAGGTTGTCGACTTCGGCGGTCAGATGGCGCAGGGCCTGCAACTGGTCGCGGCCGCGCAGAGCGTCCCCCTGGTCGCGCAGCAGGGCCAGATAGAAGCGGCTGTGGCAGTCGCAGGTCTCGGCGTAGGCAGGCGTTTGGGAGAGATGGGAGAGGGCGTATTGCCGCACCACCTCGTGCAGGTCGTAGCGCCTGCCCGCGCTGCGACGGATGAGGGATTTGGAGGTCAGCGCCAGCAGTTCAGGCAGACTGGCCCTGGCCACCTCCTCGGCCGCCGTCCGCTCGAAGCCGCCCTGGAAGATGGCCAGCCGGCTGAGCGCCTCCCGCTCCTCTGACGTCAACAGCCGCCAGGAGTGGTCGAAGACCGCACGCAGGCTGCGCTGGCGCTCCGGCAGGTCGTGCAGAGAGGTCGTCAGGAAGTCCAGGCTGCGTTGGATTTCAGTAGCGATCTCCTGGCAGCGCAGCAGGGGCGCCCAGGCCGCAGCCAGCTCGATGCCCAGCGGCATCCCATCCACCAGGCGGCAGACCTGCGCCGCCGCGGCCAGCTCCTCGCCCTCCAGGGCGATCGCCGCGCCGGCCCGGCGGGCGCTCTGGGCAAAGAGGCGGATGGCGTCGTAGTCGTGGGCGCGGTGGAGTTGGTCGGGCGGGGGGACGGGCAGGCCCTGCGTGACGAAGACGTACTCGCTTTGCAGATGGAGCCGCTCTCGGGAGGTGGCGATGAGTTTGACACGGGGCGCGGCGGCCAGAATGTCGGTGAAAAGGCCAACCCCGGCCAGCATATGCTCCAGGTTGTCCAGCACCAGCAGCGCCTCCAGCCTGGCCAGATGACCGAGCAGTTGCGGTCGCAGCTCTGTCTGGCCGTGCAGGGTCAGGCCCATGACCTCGGCGATGGCGGGGACGATGGCGACCGGCGAGCCGACCGGCGCCAGCGGCACGAACCAGACCCCGCCGGCGAAGCGGGCGCGCTCCCGGGCCGCGGCCTCGATGGCCAGGCGCGTCTTGCCGATGCCGCCGGGGCCGATGAGGGTGAGCAGGCGGCAGAAGGGATCGGTCAGCAGGCGGGTCAGACTGGTCAGTTCTTCTTCCCTGCCCACCAGGGGCGTCAACTGAGCGGGCCAGTTGCGCAGGGCGGTGGAGGGCGGCCGGGTGGGCGCGGGCGCAGGGCGCGTCATTTCACGCAATTCAGGCTGGGGTAGGCGATCGCCGGCGATGTCGCCGCGGGCCGCAGCCACGAACGCGTCGAGCGCCGCGTCGCTAATCTCCAGCGCCTGCGCCAACAGCGCGGCCAGTTGTTTGGAAGGCCGGCGCTCGCCGCTTTCGATCTTGCGCAGGGCAAAGACCGTGCAGCCAGCGCGTTCGGCCAGCTCCGCCTGCGTCAGATCGAGGTTCTGCCGGCGGCGCTTGAGCCATTCACCAAAGAAGAGAGGCGATTCTTGCGTATGCATGTGTCTCCTGAAGTTGGGCGCAAAGCGACGCAGTGTTACCATTTCCCAATTCTACCATAACCTGGGCAAATACCCGCTATGGCGTCAGCAATTCCAAACTTGCACCGCAAAGATCGCAGAGTGCGCAGAGGAATCATACCTTGTCTCGCAATTTGATGCTCGTCGCGCTCCTTGTGATCGGATGTGAGTTTTGCGAATGAGATCGAGTTTTGGCCTGCGGAGTCCCTAACAATCTGCGTCAGATTTGCGTCAGAATAACACCAATAGCCCATCAAGCAAATGTTTCGGGTCTGGGGTAAGATACAAACAGTGCAGCAGGGAGGTTCCATCGTGACTGATCGCGCTCGATATTGGGGACTGTTGACCGGAATCAACTACTACCATCGTCCCGAAATTTCCAATCTGCGCTTTGCCGTAAATGACGCCCAAGAACTGCGCCAACTACTGACCTCGTCGCCATACAGCTTCCTACCCAACCAGGTTTCTCTACTGGAGAGCAGCGACCCGCAGCACGATCAGGCCATGCGGCGCAACGTGCTGCGCGAGCTGCGCCGCATGGCCCGCAGCGCACAAGAGAAAGACACATTGCTTTTCTACTACTCCGGACACGGCGCTGTGCTGCAAAACCGTCCTTACCTCTGTCCATCGGACACAGAGCCTGATGAACTGTTCGAGGACACAATCATCCCGTTGGCGCACGTGCGGGACATCATCGAAACCAGCGCAGCC
>JAYRVL010000598.1:0-7666 GCA_041918575.1 Anaerolineae bacterium
CTGGTTGGTCTCGGTGCGCGGGCCATACCAGCTAACCACAAAGGCGTCAATGCCCGCGCTCTGCGCCTGCTCGATCTGCCGCGCCATCGCCGCACGATCGCGAGAGGCGTAAAGCGTGGTTGGAAAATCCGGGACGGTTTCGTTACGCCAGGTATTTTCGTCGAACCACGAGTAATAGAACGCCAGCACCAGGCGTTCGCCGCCCAGGGCAGGCGGATGCGCCGCGGCTGCCGGGCGCCCGGCCAGGGCTGAGGGCCAAATCAGCAGCAGCCCCAGCAGGCAATAGGCTGTGATGCGCATGCTGCCAGATGAACGGGGTTGGCGGGGTCTATGGGTGATCGGTTGATGCATAATGCTCGTCGTTTGTGTTGCCTTGTGTGCATGGAAACGCATACGCAAGCATTCTACCAAAGATACACCAAAGCCCAAAACCACGCAGGCCTCGTTCAGGAATTCTGACCTTATTTGGAATTCCTGGGCCTCGTTGCTGCGGTTTCTGGTTTTGGGCCGGTATCGAGTATAATCGCCTCCTAACCACGCATGAGGTGAGAAAAGATGACAAGGCGTCTGTCAACTCGCGTTGCCCTGTTCGCCATGCCCGTCGCCCTAACTGCTGTCTTCATGGCTCTGATGCAAATCGTAATCCTCTCCCCTGAGGTTACTGCGGCCCCCCATTGGATCACAACCGTCTTTCAACAGGGTCTGTTCGGCTACGATGGCACGCGCGATGCCACCATCAACGCACGCGACCCAATTACACCCGACGGCACGCGCGGTACAGTAACGTTGGAATGGCAGGACTACGGAGAGAACACCAGCCGCACGCTGCTGTTCTTCGACCTGACTTCGATTCCCGCAACCGCCACGGTGAGCAGCGCCACCCTGCAGCTCACCGTGGCCGATCTCACGATCGAGCGTCCTGTCACTGTGACTGCGGCGCCCATGCTGCGCACCTGGCTGGAATATGAAGCAACCTGGCTGGAGTCCGAAGTAGGACTGCCCTGGAACAAGGCCGGCGCAGACGGCATTGGCGACGATCGCGGCGAAGCCGGGCCGCTGACCGTCGTGCACACACAAACCTTGACCGTGACTCTCGATCTGCTGGATTTCGTCCAGCAATGGATCGCGGACGACGCCAGCAACGCCGGATTGATCCTCATCACCAGCGGCGAACCGGGCGAGTATGCCCGCCTGGAACTCGCCAGCCGCGAGCACAGCGCACAGGGCTTGCGCCCGCGCCTGGAAGTGACCTACTCGACCGATCCGCAGGAACCCACCTTCACTCCGACCACAACAGAAACCGCCACCGACACTCCGACTGTGACGGAAACCGCTACCAACACCCCTACGCCAACCGATACCGCCACGTCTACGCCTACCCCAACCGATACCGCGACCCCCATGCCGACGCCGAGCCTCTGGGTGACAACCACGCTGGTGCAGGGGCAGGGTGGCTTCCGCGGTTTCTACGACGCCACCCTGACCAGCGGCTCTCCCAACACGAATTACGGCGCCCGGCCCGAAACGACGCTGAGTTGGATCAGCTATTGGCCCGGGCCGGATGATCGCACCCTGATGCGCATAGACCTTTGGCAGATTCCCTCCGGCGATGCCGTGGCGGACGCGACGCTGAGCCTCTATGTGACGCAGCGCAACCAGGCCACACCGGCTCGCCTGCGCGTGTGGGGCCTGCTGCGTCACTGGTCCGAAGCCACCGTCACCTGGACGCGTCCCCACACCGAAACCGTGGGGAGCTGGGTTGCGGGCGGCGCGGCCGGCCTGGGCGCCGACCGTGAAGTAACCGCCATAGCCGAGGTCAACATCAACCAACCCCACGGCTGGGTGCATATCCCAATCACCAATCTGGTCCGCAACTGGGTGGCGTCGCCGGAGCGCAATTTCGGTCTGGTGCTGGAGGTGGAGGGGCTGAACTGGGAGAGCGTCTACTATTCCTTCGCCTCGGCCGACAACCCGTCGCCAGAGCTGCGCCCACGCCTCACCGTGCGTCATGCCGATCCGGGAGCGTGGCAGGTCAAACTGGTGCAAGAGGGGCGCTATGGCGAGAGCGTGGCCGACGATGCGTCCATCAGCTATTGGCAGCCCACCGTCCCCCTGGGCGGCGACTCCAACCTGGTCATGCAATGGCGCAGCAGCCCCAACGACCGCCCGGACACGCAACGCGCGCTCGTCCGCTTCGATCTGGATGACATCCCCACCACCGCCCGCGTGCGCGAGGCGCAGATGTTCTTCTTCCTCCCGCCCACCACCCTGGCCGAACCGGCGCGACTGCGCGGCTGGCGCCTCCTGCGCCCCTGGAACGAAAGCGAGGTCACCTGGCTCAGCCCAGTCAGCGGCGCGCCGTGGGGTCTGCCAGGCGCAGATGCCATCGCCCTGGATCGCGCCGGCGAAACCAACGCCGACATCACGTTCACGCAGTCCGATGGCTGGATTGGGATGGATGTCACCGACCTGGTGCAGTTCGAGGTGGCGCATCCCGAAGAGAACTTTGGCATGCTCCTCGCCATCGCCAGCCTCAACGGCACCGATATCGCCTACTCGCCGCTCAGCTCACAGAACGGCCAGGCCGACCTGCGCCCGCTGCTGCGCCTGGTCTACACGACCGACCGCCAGCAGCCAACGCCAACGCCAACGCCGGCGTCAACCTACACCCCGTGGCAGGAAGTCACCCTGCGCCAGGGTCTCTACGGCTTCACCGACGTGCAGGACACGACCATCATCCGCTGGCAGCCCACCACCAACCGCGGCACCTTCTCCCTGCTGACAGTCGGCTGGCGCGATGACTTCACCAATCCGGCCGAAGACCAACGCGTCTTGCTGCGCTTCGGGCTGGACGCCATCCCGTGGGGCGCGCCTGTCCACAGCGCCACACTGTCGCTTTATTTCCAGTACAGCTCCAATCCCCACCCCGCCCGCCTCGAAGTTTATCGCATGACACGGCGCTGGTGGGAACAGCAGGCCACCTGGCAACAGGCCAGTACAGGCGGCCCCTGGCAGCGCCCCGGCGCCGATGGCCCCGAAACCGACCGTCTGACCGACCCCACCGTGACGCAGGATATTCTGCAGCCCAATGGCTGGGTCAACCTGGATGTAACTCCTCTGCTGCAATTCTGGCTCGACAACCCCGCACAGAACTACGGCGTCATATTGATGATCAAAGGACTGGACGGCCAGACCGTCTACCACGACATGCGCAGCGGCACCCATTGGCAGGTGGACACCCGCCCAACCTTGCGCTTTGCCTACACCACCGATCCTGCGGTACCCACCGCCACCAGCACGCCCACCTATACCCCCACGCCAACGCCGCTGAACACACCCACGCCAGATTACTGGCAGACCCTCGTGCTCCAACAGGGCGCCAATGGTTACACCGGTATGCACGATGCCGGAGTCGAAATGTATGCGCCCGACGCCAACGACGGCAGCGGCGCCTACCTGGACGTGCGCTGGTCCAGCGATGTCTGGCCGGCCACGGCCGACATGAAAGCGCTGGTTCACTTCGACCTGAGCGCAGTCCCGCCAGGCGCGGTGGTTCAGCAAGCCGCCCTGGAGATGTACCAGGTCAGCCGCAGCAACGTTACTCCCATGAATCTGTCGGTCTTCCGTGTCCTGCGTGCCTGGTGGGAAACCGACGCGACCTGGAACCGCGCCATGCAAGGCCCCGAAGGCCCGCAGCCCTGGGCCAGACCAGGCATCTCCGGCGTCAACAGCGATCGCGAGCGCGAGCCGATCGCCCACGCGCTGATTGACAGCTACGCGGGTTGGCGCGTTTTCGACTTGACGAACATCGTGCAGTTGTGGGTCAACCAGCCGGCCACCAATCGCGGACTACTGTTCGAAGGCCAGACAAGCAACAACGACACCGTCCTGGTGAGCTTTGCCAGCAGTGAGTATGGCCGCGATGTCGCCTTGCGTCCCCGCCTGAGCCTGATCTACACCACGCATGACTCGGCGCCAACCCCCACCGCCACGGCCACGCACACTGTCACACCGCTGCCCACGGCAACGCCAACCGCCACGCCGTCGGCCACGCCCATCTACGATCCCGACGCCCACACGCTGACCTTGCAGCAGGGCGTGCGCGGCTACTTTGGTACGAACGATTTCTGGATGAGCGCCGGTTCACCGTCTACCACCCATGCGCTCGAACCGATCCTGCGCGTTGGCTCCAGTTCGCACGACACGGTGGCCCGCGCCGTTCTCTCCTTCAACCAGGAACTGTTGCCGCCCAACGCCGATGTCCTGGGCGCCTGGCTCGAGCTCTACCTCAACGATCGTTCCAACGACGCGCCCCTGGCGGTCAGTGTTCACGTGCTGCGCCGCGGCTGGGCCGCGGCCGCCGCCACCTGGCAGCAGGCCAATGCGGGTCAAGCCTGGAACCTTCCCGGCGCCAGCAGCGCAGCCGACCATGACCCGCTGCCGCTCGATCTCCAATTCCTGCCCTCACAGCCGGGGTGGCTGCGCTGGGATGTCACCCAGGCCATCAGGCGTTGGCTGGTCGAACCAACCACCAATTACGGCTTTTTGCTCAAAGGCGATGGGCCGACCAGCGTCCAGGTTGGCTTCAACAGCGGAGAGCGCATCTGGTCTGGCGCGATACCTACGGCAGGTCGCCCGCGGCTAGTCATTGTGTACCGCACACCATAACCTGAGAGCGGGCGATTTCGTCAGCATGTGTACCCCGCCGTCACCTCGCAAACGGAGCAGCAGAAGAAACGAAAGAGAGAGAACAAGAAAAGAGGAGAGAGGCAGTGGCTATTGCAGATGAATTGAAACAACTGCTGACCCAACCAACACGGCTTGAACAACTGGGCATTCCGGCGTCCATCGTCACAGACCTGATCTATCGTCTGTTGTTCAATGAAGGCGAAGTCAACGTCGGTCGTTTCGTGGAGATTCTGCGCGTGCATCCCCAAATCGTTGACCAGGTGCTTTCGGACCTATCGCATGAGCACCTGGTCGAAGTGGTACGCGCCGGCGCCCTTCGTTTCAGTTACACCTATCGGCTCACCGACGAAGGAGGGCGACGCGCCCGCGATTCCGTAGAGCGCACCCAGTATGTCGGCCCAACCCCGGTGGACGTGGAAGCCTACCGGCGTTCGGTGCTGATTCAGACCTCGAACAAACAGCGGGTCAACCAGGCGCAAGTCAAGCAGGCGCTCAGCCATCTCATCTTGCCCGAAAGTTTTCACCGCAAGATCGGCCCGGCCGTCAACGCTGGCTCATCGCTCTTTCTTTACGGGCCGCCAGGCAACGGCAAAACTACGGTCGCACAGGCCGTTGCCAAGCTGATCGCCAACACCGAACCTATCTGGCTCCCTTATGCCATTTGCATGAGCGGCCAGATCATCCAGGTGTTCGATCCGCTCGTTCATGTGCCGGTCAAAACCGATCCGAACGACCCACAGGCGGCTCGCCTCGCCGCCGGCATGGATCGGCGCTGGGGCCTCTTTCAACGGCCTTCTGTGATGGTTGGCGGCGAACTGCGCATGGAAGCGCTCGAACTGCGTTTCGAACCGGTGGCGAAATTCTACGAAGCGCCTCTCCAACTCAAGGCCAACGCGGGCATGTTCTTGATTGACGACTTTGGTCGTCAGCAGATGAGCCCACAGGAGCTGCTCAATCGGTGGATTGTACCGCTGGAGAGCGGCATTGACTTCTTGCGCCTGCGATCCGGGCAGACCATGGAGGTGCCCTTCCGCCAGTTGATCGTCTTCTCCACCAATCTCGACCCCAGCGAGTTGGTGGATGGAGCTTTTCTACGCCGCATCCAGATGAAAGTCGAAGTTGCAGGTCCCGACGAGAAAACCTTCCGTCAAATCTTCATCAGGATGTGCCAGGTTTTCGACGTACCCTTCGACGAAAGCGGGTTCAATCACATCCTGCAAAGGTGGTACCGTGATGCCCACCGCTCTATTCAGTCGGTTCACGCCCGCGACATCATCAAGACCATCATCTCAATCTCGGAATACACCGATTCGCCCCCACGTCTGGCGCCAGAGATGATTGACGAAGCGTGCAGTTCCTATTTCGTGGACAGTCGCGAGACCGGTTGACGCCTCTCATCTTCTCTCCTCTTCTCTTCTCTCCTCTTCTCATCTCCTCCTCACCACACAGCGGAGCGGGAAAGAGGAGAAAAGGTCCAGGGTTTTTACCTTAACGCTGCCAGGGCCACCGCCGCGGCCGGCTCACTTCCTCCACGGCGGTATCCGCGGTCTCCGTTGGCGGCTGATCTGGCGCTTCCGTTCTCATCGGCGCCTCGCTCATCCCCATCACCGGCAGGTCATCAAGCCCCAGGGGTTGTGCGACATCTTCCGCCGCCGGTTCGGGCGTGGTGGTTTGTTCCGGAGCGGGCAAGGCCAGCACCGGCGCAGCATCCTCCGGTGAAGGCAGCTCTACCATCCCGGCCTGGTAGATGTTCATGAAGATCGGCGCGGCCACGGCCAGCGGAATGGTCCGCCGCACCGGCGCCGCGCTCGTTTCCCACAGTTGACGCAGGGCCACGTAGTCCCACGCGGCCGAAATGATGCCCTCGGTCGTTTCTGCGCCCACTTCGGCCATGATGCCGGTGTAGCGGTTGGTGAATTCGAGCGGCGCACAAATGGCGCTGCGCCCAATGAACGGATCAGACTCCCCTGGCGTGAACGGATTGTAGCCAATGGTGAAGCTGATGGCGCCATACAAATGATTTTCCTGCACCCGCGCCAGCAGCCCGGCGCGCATGCGATGGTAGAGGGCCGGCTCACTGCACGCGCCCAGGCTAATGAGCATCTCCGCCCCCTGGTAGGCCAACAGACGCCCCGCCTCGGGGTAGAGCACATCAGGTCCCAGGAGCAGCCCCAGGCGGCCGACCGGCGTGGCAATCGCGGTCCAGCCGCTGCCTGCGGCCGCCAGGCCGGCGTTTTCAGCCGTCATCACCACGCGCGCCTGCTGACCGAGCGCCGCGCCCTGCGGTCCAAACACCGTCGCCACATTGCGCACCGCGCCATCCGCGCCGTCCACCATGTACAGGCTGCCGGCGACGATCGTCGCGCTCATCTCCTGCGCCAGGCGTCCGAACAGGTCAGCATAGTTATCCCACAAGGTCTGGCTGTCTTGGGCCAGCAGGCGGCCCAGGTCGCGCTGAAAGTCCGATCCAAGCAGGCCGGCCGTGCCAGAGGCCACTTTGCTGGCCGCGCGCTTCCAGAAACCTGCGCGATTCTGACGGCCGCGGTCCGCCTGCTTGAGCAGGCCGGCGCGCAGGCCGTTGAGCAGCGGCGGCGCCGCCATCATGCCGGCCAGCTCAGGAAAAATAATCAATTGCGCGCCTTTGGCCTGCGCCACGCGCAGAAACCGCCGTAAATCATGCTCGAAATCGGCCAGATCAGCCGGCAGGCGCATCTTCTGCTGCACGACACAAACAACCACGTTATCCATTGGATTGACCCCGCCCTTCAAGAATCGTCCTGCTTCCCGCGACCCCGCACCAGGCCCCCGGACACCGTCCGCGGCATCATCCTGCAACCGCCTACCATGAATTGTAACATGCCCTCATGCACATTCCAAATGCCCAACGCTTCCCCCCTTCACCTGCGCTTCGTCGCCGATGCCCACGTAGACCTCTATTTCCAACATAACCATGCCCCACGGGACCAGGAATTCCAAA
>JAYRVL010000599.1:0-4249 GCA_041918575.1 Anaerolineae bacterium
GGCGGCCTGGGATGACCAGGAAGTGCCCGATATCGTGCGCGACGGTATTCGGCGGCGCTTTGGCGAGGAGCTGACGCCTGCGGCGGCCGTGGCCCGTGTGCTGAGCGATGTGCGCCGCCGCGGCGAGACGGCCGCGCTGGAATGGACGCAGCGCATTGACGGCGTCACCCTGGCGTCGGTTCGCGTGAGCCGGGCGGAGCAGGAAGCCGCGTTGGCCCGCCTGCCAGCCACCCTGGTGGAGGCGCTGCAACTGGCGCGGGACCGGATCGAAGCCTTTCACCGCAAACAGCCGGTGGATTCCTGGGTGGATGCGGGCGCGGACGGCGTCCTCGGCCAACTCGTGCGGCCGCTCGACGCGGTGGGCGTCTATGTGCCCGGCGGCGCCGCGCCGCTGCCCTCATCGCTGTTGATGGCGGCCGTGCCCGGCCGCGTGGCCGGCGTGCGGCGCATCGTGGCCGTCACCCCGCCCGATCGCAGCAGCGGCCGCGTGCCCGATGTCATCCTGGCCGCGGCCGTGCTGGCCGATGTGGATGAGCTGTGGGCCGTGGGCGGCGCGCAGGCCATCGGGCTACTGGCCTACGGCGACGCCAACCTGGCCCGCGTGGACAAGATCGTCGGACCGGGCGGGCTGTTCGTCACCCTGGCCAAGCGCCAGGTGTACGGCGTGGTGGGCATTGACGGTATCCCCGGGCCGACAGAGACGATGGTCATTGCCGACGCCCACGCACGCCCTGCGCTGGTCGCGGCCGATCTGCTGGCGCAGGCGGAGCACGATGTGCTGGCCTCTGCCATTTTGCTGACGCCGTCCGCGGAGCTGGCTGCCCAGGTGCAAATCGAGATCGGCCGCCAACTCGAAGAACTGAGTCGGGCCGACATCATCGCGCAGTCGCTGAGCGGCCGCGGGGGCATCGTCGTCACTGAGAGCCTGACGCAGGCCGTGGAGTTGGCGAACGCGTACGCGCCGGAGCACCTTTGCCTGCTGGTGGAAGATCCATGGGCGCTGGTAGGCCAGGTGCGCCACGCGGGCGGCATTTTCCTGGGTGAAGGTTCGTTCGAAGTATTGGGCGATTACGTGGCCGGGCCGAGCCACATCATGCCCACCGAAGGCTCGGCCCGTTTTGCCTCGCCGCTGAGCGTGGCCGATTTCGTCAAGCGCATCAGCCTGATCGGGCTGACGCGGCCGGCCGGGCAGCGGCTGAGCGCGGCCGCGGCCGTGCTGGCCACAGCAGAAGGGCTTGACGCACACGCGGCCGCGGCCAGGCAGCGCATGAAGGAAAACTGATGATGGATTATCCGAATTACGTACCCGCGGATCCGCCCGACGCGGCGCTGCTGCTGACGCTCAACCAGGCGCTTTTCGCCGAAGAAGGTTTGACCGCCTTCCCGCTGGCCGACCGTCAGCGCGCCATCGAGATGCTCCTGGACGAGCCTGGGCGCTGGGGCGAGATTTGGCTGATTCGGGACGGCGAGACCGTGGTTGGCTACACCATCCTGACCTGGGGTTTCACGGTGGAGTTGGGCGGCCCTTTCCTTCTGATTGATGAGCTGTATCTGCGGCCTTCGCATCGCGGGCGGGGCTGGGGCAGCACAACGCTCGATTTCATCAGCGACCGGGCGCGCTTTCATCGCGGCGTAGCGCTTCAGCTCGAAGTGGAACACCACAACACGCAGGCCCGTGCGCTGTACGAGCGTAACGGCTTCCAGCCGCACGCCACGCGCACGACCCTGGAACTGCGCCTGGATGACGATTCAACGGCTGCGTTCTGAGCCGGCGCGGTGACGCGGAGAGAAGCATGGAAATTACTCAACCGTCTGGCTCGCGCCCTGGCCAGACAGCGCACAGCTTCGAGCACCTGCTGCGGCCCGATGTGGCGGGGCTGGAGGAGTACACGCCCATCCTGCCCTTCGAGGTGCTGAGCGAGCAACTGGGCCGCCGGCCCGAGGAGATCGTCAAGCTGGACGCCAACGAGAACCCGTATGGCCCCGCGCCGGCTGTGCGCGAGGCGCTGGCGGCATTCCCGTTCTACCATATCTATCCGGATCCGGAGCAGCGTCATCTGCGTGCGGCGCTGAGCGCGTATGTGGGCGCGCCGGCCACGGCGATCCTGGTGGGTCATGGCGCGGATGAACTGCTGGACTACCTGTGCCGCATTTTTCTGCGCCCCGGCGACGCGATCATCAACTGCCCGCCGACCTTTGGGATGTACCGCTTCGATGCGCAGCTCAACGGCGGCCGTGTGCTGGATGTAAGGCGCCGGCCCGATTTCAGCGTGGATGTGGCCGGCATCGAGCGGGCCGCGGCCGGCCAGGGCGTCAAACTGCTCTTCCTGACCAGCCCCAACAACCCGGACGGCAGTCTGCTCGATCCAACCGATCTGCGCCGGCTGCTGCGTCTGCCGCTGATCGTGATCCTGGACGAAGCCTATATCGAATTTGCCGGGCTGGAACACTCCGCGGCCGCCTGGGTGGCTGAGCATGACAACCTGGTGGTGCTGCGCACCTTCAGCAAATGGGCCGGCATTGCGGGTCTGCGCCTGGGTTATGGCGTCTTTCCGGCCTGGATTCTGCGCCATCTGTGGAAGTTCAAGCAGCCGTACAACGTCAACGTGGCGGCGACGGTGGCCGGACTGGCCGCGCTGGCGCACCGGGACGCGCTGGCGCCCGCCATCGCCGGTCTGATCGAGGAACGTCAGCGCCTGCTGATGGAACTGGCGCGCTTCCCTTTCCTGCAGCCCTATCCCAGTCAGGCCAACTTCGTGCTGTGTCGGGTACAGGGTCGCGAGGCCACGGCGCTCAAACTGGCGTTGGCGCAGGCGGGCGTGCTGGTACGCCACTATGCCAGCCCCGGCCTGGAGAACTGCATCCGCGTCAGCGCCGGTCGGCCCGCGGATACCGATGCGCTGCTGGCCGCGCTGGCAGGCGTCTGACGGTCCCGGCGCATGGCGCCAATGATGCAAGCCGGAGGCTGGCGTTACGGGGACGGCGCTGTTTTCAACGCAGGGACGCCAGGGCGCAGGGACGTAAAGGCTTCGGGCGGCTTCCCTCAAAACCGTAGGTCCCGTCTCCGGCGTGACGACGCTGTCGGCGGCAGAGTTTGCTTCTCTCGTCCAGCGTCGTCCGGCCAGGAGGCCGGACCTACGGGAACACATCTCGCGCCGGTTCACAGGTCATCCACCGAGCGCACGGTGAAATCGGCGCCGGCCGTCAGCAGGTGGGCGCGCAGGGCCTCGCCACCCGTGGCGCTGATGCCGATGGCGAGGAATGAACGCTGCACCCGCGCCCGTTGGCAGGCCATCATGTCGTCGGGCATGTCGCCCAGGTACGCCGCGGCCAGCGCGCCGCCCGGATCGAGGCGGCTGGCCGCGCTGAGCAGCGGCCAGGGGGACGGTTTGCCCAGGCGCGCGGGCGCGCCGGCGGCCGCGGCGGCCGCCTCGGCCGCAACCACATCGTCGTGCGTGATGCAGACCTCGAAGAAAGGCGCCAGACCCAGCCGGTGCAGCGCGTAGGCGGCTTCGGCACGCGGGCGGCCGGTGGCAATGCCCAGGCGATGATCGCGCGCCAGCGCGGCCAGCGTCTCGGGGCTGACCAGCGGCGTCTCCGTATCAATCAGGCCGGGCGTGTGCTGAAAACGCGGCGTGGCTTGAACCAGGCGCGTGAACAGCGCAGGGCCAAGATAGATTTCCTGGAACAGGCGCAGGACCAGGTTGGTCGTCGTCAGGTCGCCGGCGTAGAACACCAGGCGCCGGTTGCGGGCGCCGATGACCTGGCGCAGGCCAGGCAGCCCGCCGCCGGCCTGGCGCACCGGGCCAACCAGGGAATTCAGGCGCTCGGCCGCGGTCAGCAGGCGCGGCGCCGCGTCAACCGGGCATGTGGTCTGCGCGAGAAAGGCCAGGATGGCGTCCAGGTCAGGCAGGGGCGCAGGCGGCTCGGCCAGCGGCGGCAGTTGCGCCAGAAAGTAGCCGATGAGGCCGGCGGTCAAGTCCCAATCGTTGTTGAAGCCGCCCATCAGCTTGCAGGTTTCAACCAGGGCCGGCGTCACCAGACCCGGCGGCAAGTTCAGGCCCAGGCAGTCGCCCAGGTAAAATTGCACGGTTTGGATCACGACCGCGCGATAGGAAGAACGGACGTCCACCAGAACGCCGTCCATGTCGAAGATCAAAAGCGGTGGTAGCGGCATGGGGGGGAGTATAGTCGCGAGAGGGGGGAAGAGCAAAGATTGGAGATTGGAGATTGGAGATTGGAGATTGGA
>JAYRVL010000600.1:0-1813 GCA_041918575.1 Anaerolineae bacterium
ATCGGCGCGGCCGGCGCGGAGTTGTGGCGGCTGCGTGAGGCGCTGCAGGCGGCCGATTTCGATCAGGCCTTCGCCATCCTGCGCGCCTTCTTCGCCAGCATCCCCTATGACATCCAGATGCCCCAGGAGCGCTATTACCAGACCGTCTTTTACCTGGTGTTTCGCCTGTTGGGGCTGCAAACCGGCGTGGAGGTGCGCTCCAGCCGGGGTCGGGCCGACGCGATCGTCGAGCTGGCCGAAGGGGTGTTCATCTTCGAGTTCAAGTTGGAAGGAACCCCGGCCGACGCGCTGGCCCAAATCCGGCGGCAAGGCTACGCCGAGCCGTACCTGGGCAGCCTCAAGCCGGTCTACCTGATCGGCGTGCGCTTCGATCTGACTCAGCGCACCATCGCGGGATGGGAAATGGCGCGCAACTGAACAGGTGTCGGTCATCGTTCCCGTCTACAACGACGAGCGCTTCCTGACCGGGGCGATCCACTGTGATCCCTTCGGCCATCAGGCTGATCATCAATCGCATCGGCCTGCCGCTCAAGCAGGCGGTGTGTGATGGCTTGGCTGCCGCTACGCCGCCTTCGACGCGCGCAGCGCGCGCAGTGTAACCCACGGGTTGGGCTGCTTTTTGGCCCCGAAGTCGGCCCAGGTCTTGCCGGCGTAGTCGTACTCCAACGGCCAGCGCCCTGCGGCATCCTGCTTGGCGCGGATCACATCGAGCGCGTGGGCCAGGCGCGGGTCGTGACCGTAACCCAACGCGACCAGCGCTTCCACGTTTTGCAGCAGATCGGTGACGTAAAAAACAGGAAAGCCGAACTTCCACCAGTTGCTGCTGGGCTTCTCGGCCCAGCCATTGGGGTATCCGGCCAGGGCGGGGTCTGTGCCCAGCAGGAAGGCGATCCCGCGGCCGATGGCCCGTTCCATGGCGGGCGTTCGCCTGGCGGCCGGCCAGCGCCCCAGGGCCAGCATCACCTTGACCGCGCCCCAGGCGCACGGCAGCTTGTTGTTCGATCCGCAGGCGAAGTCTGGCCCGCATTTGCCCGCGTAGTAGCGGACCGGCGCACTCTTCTCCTCCAGCGCTGCGATCCCCTCGCCGGTGACGCTGCGCGCCAGCCAGTCGAACGCAGTTTCCAGCCGCGGATCGGTGCAGCCCAGTTCCAGCAGCGCCCAACAGAGGTTGCCCTGCAGGCAATCGGCCGTGCCGGAAGGCGCGCCGTTGACCGAGAACTGCCCGCCAGGCGTCAGCGCGTGATCCAGCAGGTAGGCGCAGGCCCGGCCGATGCGCTCATCTTCGCTGATGGCAGCGCCCAACTGCGCCAGCAGGATGACCGACCAGACCGAGCCGCGATACTTGGGATAGTAACCGGGGCCAGGCTCGGCCCAAAAGCCGG
Organism: Anaerolineae bacterium; assembly: GCA_041918575.1. Taxonomy (GTDB): domain Bacteria; phylum Chloroflexota; class Anaerolineae; order SSC4; family Amarolineaceae; genus Amarolinea. Next base: position 1,383 of record JAYRVL010000600.1, read on the forward strand.
CCGCGTCCATCTGCGCGAGGACGGCGGCAATCGGCCCGGCCCGGTGCGCGGCGCGACGTGCGTCCGCCAACTGTGGATCGTCTGGCGGTAGATCGAGCAGGTCACGCAGCGCCAGGTAGCGCACGCCAGGCCCATTCTCGGCCAGCAGCCAGGGGAGCGGATCCGCTTTCAGAAGAGTATGCCCGGTCATGGATTGCCTCCGGAGATAGCAGCCGGGGGCCTGAATGATCGTTATCTTAGCCACCAAAACCGCACTTTGCCATCGCGGTCAATCTTCGTCGTTGAAATAAGCGATGAGTGCGCAGGCATCAAGCACAAACCGATCGCTCAAGTCAGTTTCTGGTAACATCGAATCAAAGCTCCAGCGTTTTCTCGATTTGCTTGCCACGTGAGAATTCATCTGCGCCGCTCAAATAGCCGCGATACTTGCC
>JAYRVL010000601.1:0-1526 GCA_041918575.1 Anaerolineae bacterium
GACAGGAAGGAATCAGGTAACTGCTCAGCCAGGCAGTGAGAATGGTCTCGATAGCGCCCAGAGCGCCCCCCTGCCCCCTATCTTGGGGGAGCCGAATGCTCTTCCCCCCAGGATTGGGGGGCAGGGGGGCCCAGGATTGGGGGGCAGGGGGGCCCAGGATTGGGGGGCAGGGGGGGCCGCCTGAGCAGTTACGCAATTAGGGAGAACCCGCGGAGGGGCGTGTGAGTATTCGTCGCGCGTTTGTTCGACTGCAGGGTGTCACAGCGACCTGGTTTCAGCGCGTCTGCGCTTTCTTCGTGCGCAACCAGGAGGCGATCCGGCAATTGGAGCAGGAAGCGGCCCATCTGCGTCGAACCGAGCAGGCGCTGAGCGCCAGTGAAAAGCGCTATCGTCTGTTGGCCGAATATGCGACCGATGTTCTTTGGGTGTTGGACACGGAAACGCTACGCTTCTGCCTGGTTAGCCCGGCCGTGGAGCAACTGCGGGGCTTGTCCGTGGCCGAAGTCTTGTCACAGGGCGCGGAAGCGGCATTCAGCCCGACCTCATGGATACAGATGCAGCAGCTCCTGCCGGAACGCCTGGCGCGCTTTCGCAGCGGTCAACGGGAATCGTATGTAGATGAGGTGGAACAGCCATGCCGAGATGGCAGCACAGTCTGGACGGAAGCGACGACGCGCTTTGTGCGCAATGAAGAGAACGGGCATGTGGAAGTCTACGGCGTCTCTCGCCACATCACCGGGCGCCGGCTGATCGAGCAGCAGCTGCGCAAGCTGTGGCGGGCCATCGAGCAAAGCCCTGCCTCGATTGTGATCACCGACACGACCGGCGCGATCGAGTACGTCAACCCCAAATTCACGCAGGTCACCGGCTATGCGGCGGAGGAGGTCATTGGGCAGAATCCGCGCTTTCTCAAGACCGGCTATACTGCGCCGCATGTCTACCAGGAAATGTGGCTGGCCATCACGAGCGGCCGTGAATGGCGCGGCACGTTTTGCAATCGGCGCAAGAGCGGCGGTCTCTACTGGGAGGCTGCTTCGCTCTCGCCGGTGATGGACAGCGCCGGGGTTGTCACCCACTTTGTGGCGGTCAAAGAGGACATTACAGAGCAGCGGCGCATGGAAGAGGCGCTGCGCCAGGTGGCCGCCGCGCTCGATGCCCGCAACAAGGAGTTGGACTCGTTTGCGCATACGGTGGCGCATGATCTCAAGGGGCCGGTCAGCACCATAATCGGCTTTGCTGACTTTCTGCACAATTGTTACACCACCCTCTCACCGGCTTCGTTGGAGCAGTCGCTGCTGGACATGCGGCGCAGCGCCTTGAAATTGCACACGATCATCGAAGAGCTGATGCTGCTGACCGGCGTTCGCGATCAGGAGGTGGCGCCGCAGCCGTTGCATATGGGCAGCATTGTGCAAGAAGCGCTGCTGCGCCAGGATGGCCTCGGCGACAAGATCCCCGCGCAGGTGTTGGCGCCCGATGAATCGGTGTGGCCCGTGGCCCTGGGGCACGCGCCGTGGGTGGAAGAA
>JAYRVL010000602.1:0-2491 GCA_041918575.1 Anaerolineae bacterium
GTCAGGGAGATTTCCTGACTGCTGAAGGAGGTCGCGGGCGGGAGAGAGAACTCACGCCAGGGACTTCCGGCGGCGAGAGACGACTCGGAAGGCGGGGGAACAGAGTTGTTGACGAACACAGCATACCACGCGCGCGGCGATCTGTCAAGGGGAGAAAACAGGAAACACCTCAGCGAATGAACTCATGCGTGGACTGGCCGCAGCCACGTCTCCCATTCTGGCTGTGGCTCGCGATAGGCGCCGCGCATCTCCGGCGGCAGCAGGCCGGCCAGGCGGCCCATGGCGGCGTCGGTCAGCAGTCGCAGATGCTCACGCGTCAGCTTGCCTTCGGGCCAGCGGAAGCGGAACGGCGTTCCGTAGCGCAGATGCACAGGAACGGGCCGCAGGCGCTTGAAGGACGCGGTCAGCGCGGTGGAGCCAGTAATCGCCACCGGCACGATGTGCGGGTCGCTCTTGCGCGCGACGAAGGCCAACCCCTCTTTGCCCACTTGCAGGCTGGCGTCCTTACTGCGGGTCCCCTCCGGCGCCATCAGCAGCACATGGCCGGCCGCCAGCACCGCCTCGCACGCCTTGATGGCCCGCACGTCAACCTCCCCGCGACGAATCGGAATGACCCCAAACCAGCGGATCAGCGCGCCAAAGAGCGGAATGTCGTAGTTTTCGATCTTGGAAATGGGCACGCCGTAGCGCGGCAGCAGCCCCACCGTCACGAACGGGTCAATGGCGTGGATGTGGTTGAAAATGAGAATGACCGGCCCCTGCGCCGGCAGGTTGTCCAGCCCCTCGATGGTGGCGCGGCTCAGGGTGCGCACCACCGCGTAGAGAATGGGTTGCACCAGGCGCCGGCCCCAGCGCGGTTTCCTGGGGTCCGCAACGGCCAGATAGCGATAGTCTTGATTCATCCTCACCTCCTGGCAACCAATTCGTGAAAATTCGTGGCAAAAAATGCTGACATTCTGCTTTCGAGGAACACGGATCAACACGGATACGGCCCCCGCTCATGGGGCGGGAGCAGCGCGGCTAGATGTTCCATGATGAGGTCGCTGGCGTCGTCCAGGGCCTGGCGCCGGGCCGGGCCGTGGCCGCTGATCGTCAACGGGCCAAAGGGCCGGCCGATGGTCAGCGTGACCGGCGCGCGGCGCAGGCGTTTCCAGCAGCCGAAGACCTCCTGACCGCTGCCGGAGAAGGCCATCGGCAGAATGGGCACGGCCTGCTGCGCAGCCAGGAACGCCGTGCCCGGACGGGGCCGGATCAGCGCGGAGCGAAAGCTGCGGCTCTGCACCCCGCCTTCGGGAAAAATCGCCAGCACGCCGCCCTTTGCCAGCACGGCCGCAGCCATACGCAGCGCCCGGCGATCCACCTCCCCGCGATGCACGGGGATGCTGGCATAGCCGCGCACGATCCATCCCACCCACGGATGGTCGAACATGTTGTGTGCGGCCAGGAATTCCACGTCGCAGGGCAAAAAGACCGGCGTCAGCGCCGGCTCGATCCAACCAAAATGGTTGACCACCACGATCAGCGGCCCACCGGCCGGCAAATTTTCGCGGCCGATCACGGTCAGGCGCAGCAGGAGGAACGCGGCCAGCCGCGCCAGGAGGATCAAAATGCGCCGGCGCAGGCGCCGGCTCCAGGTCAGGGCTGGCAAGTCGGGCTGTGCATGCGCCATCAGTCCCGCGCCTCCTGCCAGGCGGCAATCAGCCGCATGATCTCCTCCAGCACCTCGGCCACCGACAAGTGGGTGGAATCCACCACCCAGGCGTCCGGCGCAGCCCGCAGCGGGGCAGTAGGGCGACCGCTGTCGAGCGCGTCGCGACGGCGCATCGCAACCAGGGTCGCGTCGAAACCGGCCGCCAGACCGCGCGCCCGCTCCTCTTGGCAGCGGCGCCGCGCTCGCTCGGTCGGAGATGCGTCCAGGTAGATCTTGAGGTCGGCGTCGGGCATGATGACGGTGCCAATGTCGCGACCCACCATGACCACGCGGCCAGCATGGCCGATGCGCCGCTGCTGCATCTTCAGGGCCTCGCGCACCTGCGGGTAGGCCGAAACCACCGAGACATTGGCGTCTACCTGGGGCTGGCGCACGGCCCACGTCACATCGTGGCCGCCGGCCAAAACGGTGGCGAGGCGGCCGTCATCTTCGCCGGCCGGCGCCACCACGTCAATCTGCTCAGCGGCGGCCAACTGCGCCACGGCTGCTTCATCGCTGATGGGCGTCCCGCGGGTCAGCGCCAGCCAAGTCACCGCGCGGTAGACCACGCCGGTATCGAAGTAGAGGTAGCCCAGGCGTTGGGCCAGGGCATGGCCGATGGTGCTCTTGCCTGAGGCGGCCGGGCCATCAATAGCAATCCTCGAGGGCAGTGCAGCGGAGGGCTGCGGGGTGACATGGCTCATCAGCTTGCGCGCCTGCGATTCATGCGCATGATGCGGCCGCCCGCAGACAGGCGACGCGGCCCGGTCGGTCGGCCACTCCTGTCAGCCGGACGCCGAC
>JAYRVL010000603.1:0-2663 GCA_041918575.1 Anaerolineae bacterium
GAGATGTTCGAATGAGATGTTCGAATGAGATGTTCGAATGAGATGTTCGAATGAGATGTTCGAATGAGATGTTCGAATGAGGTCTGTGACCTGATGTTTTTGTGCTTCGCTTGTTCTGTGCAGTTGCGTTAAGCGATCAACCGTTAGGCGAATCGGCGGCGCAGGATCACGGTCGCGCCGGCTGCCAGCAGCGCCAGGGCGGCGAACGGCAGCAGCGTAGAATTGGCGCCGGCATCGAGGCTGGACAGGGTCACCGCGGTGGGCGCAGCGGCCGTGTAGGAGACGGTGTCAATGCCGATGTAGTTGGAATTGGCGCCACTCGGGCCGCCGTCGGTGACGAAGTAGCGGAACGCGAAGCGGCCCAGGGTCGGCGCAGGCACTTGCGCGGCAGTCAGTGTAACCACGTACTCGGTCCACACTTCAGGATAACCGCCGGATGCCAGGGTCGGGTTGACCTCCACGAGGACGGTGGTAAAGTCGCCCACGCTGGTGGCGGTGGCGCCGACATTGGTGCTGGCGCCGTTGAGGCTCATGCGCAGTTCCAGCCGATCGGGCCAGATGCTGCCGGCGACGGTACTGGTCCAGAAGCGGAAGGTGTCGCCCGCCGACAGGGTGACGGCCGGGGTCATCATCCAGTTGCTGATGGTGCCGGTGCCGCTGGTGTTGTTGAAATTGGCGCCGAGGTAGGAGGTGGGGCTGCCCGCCTGGGCCGGAAAGACGGCGTCATTGCCCTGGAACCAATCGGTGAGTCCCAGGGGGCTGCTGTTGTTCTGATTCGCCCAGCCCAGGCCGGGGAGCAGGGTGATGTCCTCGAAGCCTTCACTGAAATCAGCCAGGGGCGCCTGTGGGATGGCCTCGGTGCGCGACGGCAGCCTGGCGCCGGCGCCTGCGTCTGACTTCGTCCCGCCGGCCGCCGAAGCGCCGAGCGCGAGAAGGCTCAGGCAGAGCGAGAGGACGACCAGGGTCGTCATGATGCGACTTGCACGATTCAACATGGTTTCAATCCTTTCTCTAATAGCCTATCCGAATAACTGCTTTCGGGCGCCTTGTCGAGGCGAATGTCAGGTTATTCGGATAGGCGCTAAATCGAACCAACAAGAAACGAGAATAAGGTACAACCGAAGCAGCAACTGCGCTAGAGAAGCACGGGTATTATAGCCGATAACGTTGATCGTGCCAAGTAACTGCGTGCAGAGCGCAGCAATTCCAGCATGTGCGTTCAGTCTGTGGCCCAACAGGCGTGCGGTGGGAAGTTGACCGTAACCGCCTGGTTGACCTGGGGCAGTGTGAGCAGGCGTTCGTTGAAAAGATCAACCGACAGGAATGTGTCTCCCAGGTCCACGCGCACACGCACGATGGCGCCCAGGAAAGTGACGGCTTCGATACGGCCGTCCAGGTGATTGTCGCCAGGCGAGTGACCCAGCCCCAGCTCTTCCGGGCGGATGGCGAGGTGTTTGGCTGCGCCGGGCGCGGCGGCGATGGGCTGGCCTGTGGCTACCGGTTGGTTCTTGAAAGCACACAGCCCGGTCTGTGGGTCGGTCACGGCGACAGGGAGCATGTTCAACTGGCCGATGAACGCGGCCGTAAACGCGGTTTTGGGGTAGTTGTAAATTTCGAACGGCGTGCCGATTTGTTCCACCTGGCCCGCGCTCATGACCACGATGCGATCGGAGAGGGAGAGCGCCTCTTCCTGATCGTGGGTGACGTAGATGGTGGTGATGCCGAGTTGCCGTTGGATGCGACGAATTTCGGAACGCAGTTCGACCCGGATTTTGGCATCGAGCGCGGAGAGCGGTTCATCGAGGAGCAGTACCTGCGGATGAATGGCGAGGGCGCGCGCCAGCGCGACGCGCTGCTGCTGACCGCCCGATAACTGATGGGGATAGCGGCTGCCGAAGCCGGGCAGATGGATCACGTCGAGCATCTCGGCCACGGTGCGCTCGATCTCCGTTTTGGGTTTGCCCGCAATTTTGAGGCCGAAGCCCACATTGTCGGCCACGTTCATGTTGGGGAAAAGGGCGTAGGACTGAAAGACCATGCCGACGTTGCGCTGATTGGGCGGCTTCATGGTGATGTCCTGACCGTTGACCACGATCGTTCCGGTCGTGGTCAGTTCGAACCCGGCAACCATGCGCAGCGTGGTGGTTTTGCCGCAGCCGCTCGGCCCCAGGAAGGAGATGAACTCGCCGCGTTCGACATCGAGGTTGAAGTCGCGCACCGCGACGCTGCTCCCGAACACTTTGGAGATGTTTGTCAGGGCTAGAAATCCCATCGCGTCACCTTGCCCCCACGAGTTGGCGCTGGCCCGGCTGGCCGCGACCGAAGAATTGAATCAGGCCCATGAACAGCCAGGTCAGTGCGAAACTGATAATGGCTAAGGCGGACGATTCATACGTTTTGTTTTGCCCGATCAGTGACATGTACGGGCCAAAGGCGTTGATGCCCACGAGAAAACTGGCGATGGTGAACTCGCCGACGACGGTCGCCAGGGTCAGGAACGCGCCGCTGAGCAGGGATGAGCGCAGATTGGGGAAGATGACCCGCAGCAGGATGGCGCCCCAGCCCGCGCCCAGGCTCTGCGCGGCCTCGGTCAGGGTGCGCACGTCAATGGCGGCCAGGCCCGTATCTACCGCGCGGTACATGTAGGGCAGCGCCAGGACGAC
>JAYRVL010000604.1:0-7998 GCA_041918575.1 Anaerolineae bacterium
CGTTGCGTTTGAAGAGCGAGCCGTGGCGAACGGCGCCGCGCAGGACCTGCACGGATTTGTGGCCGGTCTGGCGCTGGACGTCGCGTTCCTCGACGCCCTTTTCGCCGGCGGTGGTGGCGAAGCCGGCTCGTGAGGATGCGCCCATAATAGCTTGATAGATTCGCATAGATCACTCTTGGCCGGGCCACCGACCTGGGCGTGAGCGATCTTGCTGAGCAACACGACCACTATCTCTACGGCGCCGAGAAGCAATGAAGCCTCCGGTATCCGGCCACCCATGCTGAAATTCAACGGAATACAACACCCAGATCACAAGAACGAGTGCAGAAGTACTCGTTGGAAACGGAGGAAAAGTATGCTGTCCCAAAAGCGTTATCCAATCATGATCGCCCTCGGCATGATAGTTTTGTTCCAGATGGCTTGTGGACAAACATCACGCACCAGTGACGAAAAAAGCATCGCGGCCACAGTCGCCAAGCAGGTGCGGGCGACCCTAACCGCTGAAGCCCAAAGGTCGGCAGCAAATACGGCAGTCGCAGTTACCCCATCCGACACCCCTAAGCCGACTGAAACGACAGCGCCCACGGCGACATCTTCTCCCACCGAGACGCCGGCGCCAACGGCAACTGACACTCCGACGTCTCTCCCAACCGCTACCCCCGTACCAACCGATACCTCCGTACCGACTGTTACACCTACCGCGACGGAGACGCCGCCGGCAGACGATGCGAATGCGAACGGCCTGATCGTCAATGCGCCAGCGATTTTGGGCGCTAAAGTTGCAGAGGTCGAGGGTACCCTGGGAAAACCCCTGGATATTGTCAAAATTGATCGAGGGTCGGTGGATGCGATTCCAGAGGGCGGCGAGTCTCGCACTTACGAGATACAGAAATACAGTCTCTACGTTGATTACGACAAAATTGGCATTGCCAAAGGCGTGCAGCTGTTCAGTGGACTGGAAAAGCATGGTTACGCTTTGTCTGCATGGCCTGTGGCGTTGAGACGTGTTGGGGTTGACTTTATTACCAAACCACCGGACGTATCAGCCCTCATTGCAGTCGCATGGACCAATGTAAATGGCTATGCTGTCAGGGTAGAGACCGATGCTGTCGGAGGTAAGATATGGGGCGTTTGGGTTTCGCTCGTTTCGTCTAATCCGCGGCCGGCAAATACGCCTGACAAACCGGCGGCGGTTGCATCCAATGCGAGCAACATACGGTCGGGACCAGGTACGAGTTATCCTATTGTCGGCAAGGCTAATGCCGGACAGCGCTATGATATTCTGGGGCGTAACGCGGATTCGTCGTGGTGGCAAATCTCGTATGGCGACAAACGGGGATGGATTGCGGCTTCGGTTGTCAAGACGAGCGGTCCGCTGACGCAGGTGGTCGTAGCACAGAACATTCCAACACCGCCCCCTGCACCAACTTCTCCGCCGGCCAAGCCAACGTCCCTGCCGCTCACGCGGCCCGAGCAAGAGTTCATGGTGAAAAACTGGGGACTGCGCCTTTACGATGTGAAGCGCGCCAAGTCAGTCTATCACTACGGCAACGCGCGCTTTGCCCAAGGCACCTACCTCATTCCGCTCGTTGAGTTTCGGAATACGGGAGCCGGAACTGCGACGCCGGTGCGCAGTCTCAATTTCTACCTGCAAGATGCACGGGGGCGGACTTACAAGTTCGATCCGTTCGATGATGCGGTTCTGGGCGCCGCATGGCAGTTCCAGGCTGGGCACTTGTACGATGACATTAACCCGGGGCTGAAATTGGGCATCGCATTGCCATTTGATGTGTCACCTGACCTGACTGACGTCTGGTTGCGCGTTAGGGAGGACTCCAGAATCGTGATGTACCTGGGGAATGTGAGCCAGTTACCGGAAAGCAAATGAAACGATGGCGCCAGAAGCTGGAGTTGAAGCTGCCATAAAAAAGGCCCCGAAGGGCCCGAAGGCGTTATGCCTTCCACCTCCAGATAACTGGATTGCTGTCATTATAACCGAACGGTGGCTGCGAAGTCAAGAGAGAAGCGCTACAATAGGCGAGTTCCACCAGGTTTGGCGTCGAGGCTGAGAAGGGCAGCCTAGCGGCGGGGAGCGCGGGGTGTTTGGAGCACGAAGATCGCGAAGCGTGAAGGAGGGAGTTAGCGTTCAAATGGTTGCCTTTGCCCATGACATGGCGGCATGATTAATCTGCTGATCGTGCAGGATGGCATCGCTTATCCCCTGCAGATCAAGAAAACCGCCGCGCCGGGTCGGGATGATGTCCGGCATTTCGGAGCGCTGGCGCATCTCGGTTTGCCCGTCGGCCCTGGCGGCGTCATCTGTCTGGCGGAGCAGTCGCTGCCGCTCACGGCTACGGCCCAGTCCATCCCGGCCTGGGCGCTGTGAGCCGTTGGATCACGAAGACACGAAGCCTTACGAAGAATACCAAGCGCGAAAGAGGTGGATGATGGTCGGTCGCAACGATCCCTGCCCTTGCGGCAGCGGCAAGAAGTACAAGAAGTGTTGTCTGACGAAAGATCAAGAAGCCTGGCAGGCTCAAGTGGAGGCCGAGCGCGCGGTACGCCAGGCGGCCGCCGCATCGCTTCCGCCACCGTTGCCCGCAGCGCAACACCTCCCGCTCGCTGCCGGGACGGACGACGCGCTGGGGGATGGGCCAGAGACGGAAGCTGAGGCAGACGCCATAACCGACTCCTCCTTTTTCGATACGCGCTGGGCAGAGTTCGAAGCGGCAGAAAATGACGAAGACCAAATCGCCATCTTCCTGGCGACGCTGGATGAGGGGGCGATGGATGAGGATGGCGCCTTCGAGATGCTCAACGTCATCTACCGAGCCAGCGTGGCCAGCGGCGAGCGCGATCGCTTCGATGCGTTGCTCGCCCTGTTGCGCCAGCGCCAGCCGGATGTTTACGCCCACGATGCCCATTTCTACGCCGGCTGGCTGATCTCGAACGCCCTGGCCGCCGGACGCATGGACGCGCTGCCGGCCCTGGCCCATGAGCTGGCCGACACAGCCGGCGAAGATCTCGACACCGTCAGCGGCACCCTCGACCAGTTGGCTTACCACGGCCACCTGTCGGTGGTTACTGAGGCCATGCGCCGCGCCTGTCCGTTGGTGCGGGATGCTGGCGAATACTTCGAGTGGGCGGTCACTGCATTTGCCGAACGTGCGCTGACGTACGCGAGGCTCGACTACCTGGAGCGCACCGCAGCCCCGCACGCCGCCGAACTGGAGGCGCTGAGCGCCGCCTTCGATGGCGCAAACGTGCGGTCAGGGGATGCGGCCCAATTCCTGGCGCACATCACCGGGCAGGCCGAACGGCGCTGGACGTTGGACGACTTCACCCTCACGCCGCACCGGCGGCGCAAGGGCGCACCGGGACTCTCGGCGGACGATGGCCGAACCAATCTGTATTACCTGACCGTCGAATTCCTGGGCTACCTGCGTCGCGCGGAAGGCGTGCCGTATGCCAAAGGGGAGATTGCGCGCGACCAGATTCAGCGATACATCTTGAAGCGCCACGCCGGGGAGTTGAACGACGCGAACGGCAGGAGGGGGGCCAGGCCCAAAGCGCGCGCATCGGCGCCAGTGCATCCCCTCTGCCCCGACCACGACACGATGGATCGTTTTCTGGCTCATCTGTTGAGTTTCCTCAGCTCGCAGCCTTACAGAGCCGCAGCCCTGTTCGAGATGCTCCCGGCCTGGCTCAGGTTCCTGGAAGCACGCGAGCTGATTGACGCCGACCAGCGCGTCCGGACCCTGCGCGACTTGGATGGCCTGGTCCCCGATCTCATCAAAGTTCTGCATGGCTATCGTTCGGACTCCGCGCTGCGGCTGGCAGCAGAGCACTGGGGGGAGAACGATGGTCTCAGGCCGGCGCGCCGCGATCAGGCCGCGAAGTAGGCGCGGTAGAAGGCGTCGAGCCGGCGCCGGATATGCTTTTCGGCATAACCGCTCCGCAGCGCGGTTTCCACGACCGGCGCGGCCAGGAGCGTCACCTCATGCGTGACGATGGCTTGCGTGACGCCCATGGCCGCCAGCCATGCGCGGACGTCCTTTTCCCCATGGACGCGGAAGAAGTTGCGCACCAGCCCCGCCATCAGCTCAGCAAACAACGGCGTGGCGCGGAAGTGCAGCCAGAAGTTTAGGCCAATCTGCACCATCTTCTCCAGGGACGCGGCATCAGTGAAATCGGCCAGTTCAGCCATTTCCTTGTCGGCGTTCGCAGCCCACACCTCATTGCTCCACTTGCGCATCAGCCTGGCATCCAGCGTCGTGTTCAGGAAGGTTTCGCTCTCGCGGATGGTCTCCTGGACATTCGCGCTGATGAAGGCGAGTAACTGCTTATCAATACTCTTTCCCAGGGTTGGCGCGCCGGCGTTCAAGGCATTCTGTCCCATCCTGAGCAGCGACGATGCGCCGGGGATGTTCTTCGCCAGGGCATTTTCGGTCAGCACAAAGGCCTTGATGCCGCGGTAGAGAACATTGGAGATCAGCACCCCATAAACGGAGCTTGAGATAACCTGGTGGGTGATCTCGCGGCGCAGGTCCTCCAGGCCGATGATGTTGTCAACGAACTGATCGAACACCCCGCGCGGCAGGAGCGACGCGACGCGGGCGTCATCGTTCGTCAGGAATTCATGCACAAACAGTACGTTTTCCCGAATCTCGTCCACGAGTTCGGGCGAAATCGGCCTCTCGATCACATTGCGCCCGATCCAGTCCACCACCTGGTCTGCGCTCACCACCTCGTGCAGCCGCACGCGCCCCAGCCAGGCAAACACGTCCGCCACCTCCTCCGCCAGCGTCGCCGCCAACTTCTCCCCGCGCAGCCGCTCCAACTCAAACCGCACATGCGCTTCCAGCAAATCATCCTTCTTCTTTGTCATCCCTCATCCCCTCTTCCACTCTGCACTGACTTAAAAACGCTTTAACGCAAAGACGCAATGGCATTTTCATGCACGGTCGTCCTGCCCTCTGCCCTCTGCCCTCTGCCCTCTGCCCTCTGCCCTCTGCACTTTGCATTTTGCACTTTGCACTTTGCCCTCTGCACTTTGCACTTTGCCCTCTGCCCTATTCAGCATTCAGCATTCAGCATTCCTCATTCCTCATTCAGCGTTTCCCCTCTCCCACTTTGCACTTTGTACTCTGCACTTTGCACTTCTCTCCCCCTATTCAGCATTCCTCATTCCTCATTCAGCGTTTCCCCTCTCCCACTTTGCACTTTGTACTCTGCACTTTGCACTTCTCTCCCCCTATTCAGCGTTCAGCATTCCTCATTCAGCGTTTCCCCTCTCCCACTTTGCACTTTGCACTTTGCACTTTGCACTTCTCCCCCTTCCTCCACCTGCAGCCAAAACGTGCCCCACCCATCCCCAACCCAACGCCCCTGCACCAGCAGCGGTTGCCAGGGCGCCGGGGACTTGGCCGCCTTGTCGCCGCGGGCGATGACGAACGTGACGCCGTCGCCCAGAAAAAAGCCGGGGCCGCCAGTCCAGCCGGGCAGACGCACGCCCGCGGTCAGGAGCGACCGGCCGGGGAAAGCGGACAGTTCGGCCAGGGGCACATGCGCCGGCAGACTTGCGCGCACCAGCGCCAGCGGATCGGTCAACGCGCTGACCGGCAGCCCCAGCAATTCGGTCTCCCAGTCCCAGCGCTGACGCAAGGTCTCCGCGGGGACCGCACGCCGGCCAAAATCGAAGATCATCTGGCCGGCAGAGCCGTGACGGAACTCCTGCGCCTCAGCCAGCAGGCTGGCCCGACTAGGCGCCAGTCCATCCAGCGCGCCGCCGCGGATCAAATGCTCGATCTCTTTGGGCCGCAACGCCACCCGCCGCAGCAGATCGCGCAGATCGCTGAATTTGCCGGCGCCCCGCTCCTGGCAGATGGCCGTGATGGCCGCCTGGCGCAGATCGCGCACCTGGCCCAGGCCCATGAAGAGCACCGGCCCAGAGCGCCCCTCCGCCAGGCTGAACGCCTCGGCGCTGAAGTTGACGTGCGGCGGGCGCACCGTCAACCCCAGGCGCACCGCCTCTGCCATGTAGACCGCCGGGTGATGAAAGCCGCCGTAGTCGGCCAGCCGCGCGCAGAGGAACTGCGCGGGGTAGTGCGCCTTGAGGTAGGCGGAGCGAAAACTGACCTCGGCGTACGCGGTGGCGTGCCCCTGGTTGAAGCCGTAGCCTGCGAAGGGCATCACCTGCTCCCAAAGCGTGTTGGCCTGCGCCGGAGTGAAGCCAGGGCCGGTCGGCGGCGGTCGCTGGCAGCCGGCGATGAACTGCCCGGCCAGCGCCGCCATCTCCTGCGCGCCAAAGTGGCTCATGCCACGGCGCAGTTGATCGGCCTGCGCCCACGTCAGCCCCGCGATCTCGCGTGCCAGGCGCAAGATCTGCTCCTGGAAAATCAACACTCCCTGGGTGGGGCCAAGAATCGGCTGCAGAGCCGGGTGCAGATAGGTCACGGCCTGCTCGCCGCGGTAACGGCGCACGAACGCGCCGGCCATGCCGCCCATCGCGGGGCCAGGCTTGAAAAAGGCGTTGGCAATCGCCAGGTCGCGTACGCTGCGGGCCTTGAGCTTGCGCAGGGTGCGCTGCGCGCCGTCCGATTCGCACTGGAAGACGCCAATCGTCTCCCCGCGCGCCAGCAGGTCGGCCGTGGCCGCGTCGTCCAGCGGGACGTCGGCCAGGCGGAAGGCCGGATCGCGGGCCTCGCGCACCCAGGCCGCGGCGTCGGCCAGCACGGTCAGCGCACGGATGCCCAGCAGGTCCATCTTTTGCAGCCCCAGGGCCTCCACGTCGCCGTGTTCGAACTGGGTGATCAGGAAGCCTTTGGGCGCCCACTGCACCGGCGCGATGTCGGTCAGCGGACCGGGTGTGATCACCACACCGCCGGGATGAACGCTCAGATGATCGGGCTGCCCCACCAGGGTGTAGGCCACGCGCACGGTCTCCTGCTCCAGGGGATCGGTCAGCGCGGCCAGGACGTCATCCATCGTGCGTTGATCGCGGCGCCGCGGGTCGGGATGCCAGCGGTGCGGTAGCAGACCCACCAGCCGATTGACCTGCTCGGCCGGCAGCCCCAGGGCCTTGCCCGTTTCGCGCACGGCCGACTGCGGCCGCATGGTGCTGACCGTGCCGATGAGCGCGACGCGGTCCGCGCCGTACGTGTCGCGCACGAAACGCAGCACCTCGTCGCGGCGCCGGCTGCAGAAATCGAGGTCAATGTCGGGCGGGTTGGCCCGCGCCGGATTCAGAAAACGCTCGAAGAGCAGCCCGTGCTCGATGGGGTCCACGGTGGTGATGCCGGTGCAAAAGGCGACCAGCGAATTGGCCACGCTGCCGCGCGTGCTGACCGGAATCTCGTGCTGGCGGGCAAAGCGCACGATGTCGGCCACCACCAGGAAGAGCGGCGCGAAGCCGTGGCTGCTGATGGCGCTCAATTCTGCGGCTAGACGCTCCTGCGCCTGGCCGCGCCGGGGCGAGTCGGCGGGAAAGAGGCGCTCGAGGCCGCTCTGCGCAAGCGCGCTCAGCGCCGCGTCCGGCGTCTGTCCACTGGGCAGCGCCAGGCCGGGCCAGATCGGCCGGCCGTCGGGCAGGCAGTCGCCGCAGGCGGCCGCGATTTCTCCACTTTGCGCCACCGCCTGCGGGAAGCGCGCAAAGCGCTCGGCGATTTGGGCCGGGCTGAGCCAGTGCGGGGAAGGGCCGTGAGCCGCCTGGCCGCGTGAGAACGAGGCGACCGGTGTGATGGACGTTGACGCGGCGGCGGGGCGCGTGGTTGTTCGAGCCACATAGCGCGTCTCGTCGTCGGCCCATTCCTCATCGGGATCGGCGGAGTCGCTCATCTCATCATCGCCTGCATCCTCGCCCAGCCGCGCGTTGGCGCGAATCGCGGCCAGCAGGCGCAGCCGGGGCGCGTCCGCGAGCGCCAGGCAAAAAATCGGCTGCACTGCCACCGTGGCCAGCCCCAGGCGCCGGCCCAGGGCGGTCAGCGCATCCGCGATGGC
>JAYRVL010000605.1:0-2063 GCA_041918575.1 Anaerolineae bacterium
GGCGCCAACCGCTGTCGTCTTTTGCAAACCACCCGCCGATCTCGGCAAGCGTTCGACTGAATTGTACACTAAATTCAGCCGCTGAAGTGTCTCACGCTTCATTGGCACAGTGGGCAGCGCATAGGCTCCGATGACCGCTACACACAGTACGACAAAGAATAGCCCTTTGCGGCCAGCGCGCACACCTAAACCAATACCAATTATTGCAATGGGTTGATTGTAACCTAACACTTCTCAGGGCGCAACTCGTTGGGTTTCTGTGTCTCTGTCAATCCCTGTCAACAATCGGCCTCTGGTCCATGCCTCCACCACTGCAAGCGCCCATGATGCGCGCGGCGGGCCTTGCCCTGACGGGTGAGAACGATGCGCCGCGCGCTGCTGGCGTTGCCCTGCTACTCGATCTCGCGAGCAGTGATTCTCAGCCCGCGGCCAACCAGCCTGACCGCGGCGGCTGGCCGGGTCGTCACGATCTGCTGGAAGTCGCGCACGGAGCGCGGCAGCAGGCGGTAGCCGTCGGTGAAGGGCGCCTTGCTGCCATACTGGCTGACGATGCCGGTGACGACCCAGCGCTGCCCGCGGCGCGCGGCCGGCCGCTTGAAGGGCGCGGTCGAAGAAACGAAGACGCGCACCTTCCCGCTACCGTCGTCCAGCACCAGCGCGCCGCTGCTCAACTCCACCACCTGCCCGCTGATGCGCACCAACGCGCCCTCCCAGGCCTCACCCAGCGCGCCGCTGCGCAGCGGCGTCGCGGCCAACGCCGCGCCCGCGCCCAGTCGCGCCACATCGGTCGGGTTGCTCAACCGCAGCTTCAACTCCCCGCGTTCCGTGCCCAGGCGACCGCTCACCTGCACGTGGTCGCCCAGGTTCAGGCGCGGGTAAGAAGCGCTGCCTGTGATCTCGACCCGAATGCCGTACCGGCCCACCTGCACATAGAACGCAGACTTGTCCGGGCTGCCCAACGGCGCCGTCACCTGCCCGCTGATGACCACGCGGCTGTTCAACGGCAGCGCACGCGCCGCGCCGATGTCCTCCATGAGTCGAATGGGCGCGGGCGTGGGGGTAGGCGGTCGCCGCGTCGCCTTCGGGGTTGGGGTTGGCGTGGCCGTGCCCGGCAGGTTGGGCAGCCCAATGGTGACCGCCATGTCGTTGACCCACGCGCCGCCGCCGTTCAGCGTGCGCGCCCAGGTGCGATCGGCGCCGGGGCTGGTCGCAAAATGGAACTGATCCACCACCCGGCCCTGCGCATCGAGCAGGCGAATCCAGTCGCCGGTGTCGTTCAGGCTGATGTTGGTCTCGCTGCGGAAGAAGAGGGTGTACTGGCCGGGCGCCAACCATTCACTCACGCCTTTGCGCCAGGTGCTGGTCTGGCCGACGGTTGGCTCGGTGTCGGTCAACTGCCAGTTCAGCAGGTTGACCGGCCGCAGGCCGATGTTGACGACTTCGATCCATTCATCGTCCGTATCTCCCACTCCGTCATGGTTCCAATCCGAGCGCGGCGAAACCATCATCTCGTTGAGGCGCAGGCCGGGCGCGGGCAGCGGGCCTTCCACGAACAGCGGGCTGGCCGCGGCCACATCGCCATCGGGCTGAATGGCCCTGGCCCACAGCGCGCCGCCCGGCGCAACCGCCAGCGTCAGCGCCCAGGCGGCGTTCCCGCCCACCACTGTCTGCGTGAGAATTTGCCCGCCGTCGAGCAGCTCCAGCGTGGCGGCCTCGTCATCGGCGTAGTGGACGGTCAGGCTGGCCGGCGCCTGGCTGGAGATCAAGCCGCCGGACCACTGCGCGCCCGCCTGCACGATCAGCCCCAGGTCGCGATCGGTCGTCAGCCAGGTGCGGCCGCTGCGCAAGGCATCCATAACCTGCGCCGGCGCCAGCGCCGACGTGAGCGCGCCGATGCGCCAGTTCAGATCAGGCGCCCAGGTCAGCGGCGCCAGGCCCGTGCGCCGGCCGTTGGCCCACGCCTGTGCAAACGCCAGGGTGATCGCCTGCGCCTCGCCCACATCAGCGGGGCTGGCTTCCAGCAGCGAAACCAGGTCCGCGGCCAGGGGGCTGTGCGCTTCCCA
>JAYRVL010000606.1:0-7770 GCA_041918575.1 Anaerolineae bacterium
AATCTCCAATCTCCGATCTCCGATCTCCAATCTCCGCTCTCCAATCTCCAATCTCCGATCTCCAATCTCCGATCTCCAACCTCCAATCTCCGATCTCCAATCTCCAATCTCCAATCTCCAACCTCCAATCTCCAATCTCCAATCTCCAACCTCCAACCTCCACCCTACCTCAGCACCGCGGTCGTCCAGGCATCAAGCCAGGCCTCGCGCTGCTGGCTGATGGTCTCCGCGGGCAGGCTGGCCGGGGTGTCAGGCACGGCGGCAAACTGCTGAAAAAGATCGGGCAGCCGGGCCGTGCGGTTGGCCGGGTAGACGAACATCTGCAGGGGAATGTCCTCCTGGAAGGCCGGGCTGAGCATGAAGTCAATCCAGGCCGCGGCCAGGTCACGGTTGGGCGTGCCTTCGAGGATGCCCACGAATTCGATCTGGCGAAAGCTGGCGCCGGCCGGCAGAATGTTGCCTGTCGGCGGCGTGGTAACGGCGCCTTCGCTGAAGAAGACCTCGGCGGCCGGGCTGGTGGCATAGCTGACCACGAGGGGACGCGGGCCTTTGCCGCTGCTGCCGCTGAAATGGGTGTAGTACGCATCTTCCCAATCGTCGCTGACCAGCACGTCGTTGGCGCGCAATCCCTGCCACCAGGTCAGGTAGTTGTCCGGGCCAAAGTGAGCCACGCTGGCCAGCAGGAAGGCCAGGCCGGGCGAGGAGGTGGCGGGATTCTCAACCACGAGCAGCCCTTTGTAGGCCGGTTCGACCAGGTCTTCCAGCGTCTGCGGCGTCGGCAATTGCTTGTCGGCAAACCACTGCTTGTCGTAATTCAGACAAACGTAGCCAAAGTCAACCGGCAGCAGGCGGAACTGTGGGTCGAGCTGTAGATCGGCGGGGATGTCGGCCAGCCGTGGGGACTGGTACGGTTCGAAGATGTCGCTCTCCAGCGCACGGCTGAGAAAGGTGTTGTCCACGCCAAAGAAAACGTCGGCCAATGGATTGCCCTTGCTCAGGATGGCCTGGTTGAGCGCGCTGCCGGCATCGTTGGCTTTCAGGATCTTGACGGTGGCGTGGTTGGCCGCCTCGAACTGGGCGATGACAGCCTCGCTGACCGCAAAGCTGTCGTGGGTCATGATGGTCAGGGTGGCCGGGCCAGGCGCGGCGGTGGACGGCGGAGGCGCCGCCGGCGTGCAGGCCGCCGCGGCCAGCGCCGTCAACAGACTGATGAGCAGAACATAGTGCAAGCGGGAATAGTCTTCACTTTTCCGCCGAAGGAAACAGGCGCAATGGGCGCCCGCTCGCAGTACAGTGTGTCGTGTTCGCATGTTAGTCCTCCTCAGTGCGTAAGTTCGTTCTGTTCGATATGGACGACGAGCAAGAGACCGTGTTCGATGTGCAGCGCCGCGGTGGGGCCGTGGAACACATTGCTGACCCCGCGCGCCACCCCCAGGGGCAGGGTCGCGGCGGTCAGCGGCCATTCGACCGATTGGGCAGTGACGCCGGCAGCATCGCCGCCAATGGGAATGAGCGACAGGGTGTCACCTGGCCGACCCGCGAGGGTGAGCGGATGACCAGGCCGCAGCACGCGCACTGTTTGGCGCCCGTCCACCATGCAGACATCGCGGCCGGCCAGGTCAGCGCGGGTGAGCAGCAAGAGGTTGGCAAGGGTGTGATCAATGCGACCGCCCAGCACGCCGACGATGACGATAGGGTCGGCGCCCGCCTGCAGCACGTGATTCAGCGCCAGCTCCAGATCGGTCTCGTCTTTGCGTGTGGGCATGACGATGAACGGGCTGCCCTGGTCGGCCAGGATGGTTTGCGCAGTCGGCGGCAGTGAATCCAGGTCGCCGATGACCAGGCTGGGCCGCCAGCCCCAGCGCAAGCAGTGTGCGGCGCCCAGGTCTACGCCGATAATCAGATCGCGCGGTTCAGGTCGCAGGTCGGGCGGCCGTTTGACTTCTGGGCTGCCGGCGACGACAATGGCTCGCATAGATACCTCGTTTCTCGATTCGCAACAAAAAAGCCGCTTCACCTGTCTGGATGAAGTGGCTTAATGAAGCGGCTTGATGCACTCGAATGGCATTTCCCTACGCCGGTATTATCCAGGTCAGGTTCAAAGGGTCGAAGCCAGCAGCCAACATGGCCAGGGACTTCCTCTCAACCGGGCTTACTCCCAGCTCCCCATCGGATCAATTGGTAAGTGTCAAACTGTTGTTGTGCGGCGACCTACGCCAGCGCCGGCTCGAACAACTCCTCGATGTCCAGATCTTCCAGGATGCTGGGCACAGGGGGGGCAGAAGAAATCACCTTGAACTCGACCTGCTTGGTTTCGGGATTGACATCGGCCAGCACGCAATCACCCGGGGTGAAGCGCTCAGCCAGAACTCCCTCACTCAGCGGGTCATCGAGCAGGTTTTGGATGGCGCGGCGCAGCGGTCGTGCGCCATAGTCGGGATCATAGCCGATGTTGGCAATGAATTCTTTGGCGGCCTCGCTGACCTGCAGGGTGATGTTATGCTCGCTCAACTGCCAATGCAGGCGCTTCATTTCCAGGTCAACGATGTCAGTGATCTGTTGTTTGGTCAGTGCGCGGAAGACCATCACGCCATCAATGCGGTTGAGGAATTCGGGTCGGAAGGTTTTCTTCAGCGCTTCTGTCACCCGTTCGCGCATGGCCTGGTACTCATCCTCATTCTTCTTTTCTTCGTCGCGGTTGGCAACGAAGCCCAGACTGGTTGCGCGTTTGATCAACTGCGCGCCCACATTGGAGGTCATGATGATGATGGCGTTGCGGAAGTCCACACGGCGCCCTTTGGCGTCACTCAAATGTCCATCTTCCATGATCTGCAGGAGCATGTTGAAGACTTCGGGATGCGCCTTCTCGATCTCGTCGAGGAGGATGACGGAATAGGGGCGGCGGCGCACCGCTTCGGTCAACTGCCCGCCTTCTTCGTAGCCGATGTAACCGGGCGGCGCGCCCACCAGGCGGCTGACATTGTGTCGCTCCATGAACTCGCTCATGTCCAACTTGATGAGCGCTTCTTCGCTGCCGAACAAGAATTCGGCCAATGTCTTGGCGAGGAGGGTCTTACCCACACCGGTGGGGCCGAGGAAGATCAGCGAAGCGATGGGGCGTTTGGGGTCTTTCATACCGGCGCGGGCGCGGCGCACCGCCTTGCTGACCGCGTCGATGGCCTCTTGCTGACCGACCACGCGCTGATGCAGCTCGCGTTCCATTTCGAGCAGTCGCGCTGATTCTTCGCCGGCGATGCGCATCAGCGGGATGCCGGTCCACATCGAAACGACTTCGGCGATATCTTCGGCTCCCACTTTCGGGCGATTGCCCACATCTTCCCAGCCCATGCGCAGCTGATCCAGCTCATGCCCTATCTCCACCTCGCGGCGCTGCAGGTCAATGGCTTCATCGTAGCGCTGCGTGTTCAGGGCGGCGTCTTTTTCTTTTTGCAGAGATCTCAGGCTGACGAAGGTTTCACGCAGGCTGCGCGCAAAGGGCGCTTTGTACATGCGCACCCGGCTGGCCGCTTCATCAATGACATCAATGGCCTTGTCGGGTAAGAAGCGATCCACCACGTAGCGCGCGGCCAGCGTGGCGGCCGCATGGATCGCATCTTCGGTGATTTCAAGTTTGTGATGCGCCTCGTAAGCGCCCTTGACTCCGCGCAGGATCTCTACGGTCTCTTCGATGGTCGGTTCGAAGACCTGCACAGGTTGGAAACGCCGTTCCAGCGCAGCATCGCCTTCGATGTAGCGGCGATATTCATCGAGCGTGGTGGCGCCAATGCACTGCAGCTCCCCGCGTGATAGGGCCGGCTTCAGGATATTGGCCGCATCAACCGAACTACCGGCCGCGCCGGCGCCAACGAGCATGTGGACTTCGTCAATGAAGAGGATGCTGGTGCTCTGCTTGATTTCTTCGATTACCTTCTTGAGCCGCTCTTCGAACTGACCGCGGTACATGGTGCCGGCCACCAGGGAACCGACATCGAGCGTGAGCACGCGTTTGTTGAGCAGCAGCTCCGGCACGTTGCCGTCCACGATACGCTGGGCCAGGCCCTCGACGATCGCCGTCTTGCCCACGCCCGGTTCTCCGATGAGCGCAGGATTGTTCTTAGTGCGCCGGCATAGAATCTGAATCACACGCTCGATCTCTTTTTCTCGGCCGATGACACGATCGAGTTTGCCCTCTTCGGCCTGCGCGGTCAGGTCAGTGCCGAGTTGATCGAGCATTGGGGTCTTGCGTTCGACTTTCTGCTTCTCTTTGGTGAGCTGAGTTTGGCTCTGCATCAGGCTGCGAGCGGTTTGGGTGCGCACCTTGTCCAGGCTCACGCCCATGCTGCGCAGCACGTTGACGGCAATGCCGTCGCTGTCACGCACAAGGCCAAGAAGCAGATGTTCGGTGCCGATGTAGTGGTGCCCCAAGTGGCGTGCTTCTTCGATAGCCAGTTCGATCACGCGCTTGGTGCGCGGAGAGAGGACGGGTTTGCCGGTGACCGGACGATCACCGCGGCCCACGGTGCGCTCCACCGCGCGTACCACATGACCGGTCTCCACGCCCATTTCCTCCAGCACCCTGACAGCAACGCCATTTTCCTCACGCACCAGCCCCAGCAGCAGGTGCTCGGTGCCGACGTAGTTGTGGTTCAGGCGCTGCGCCTCATCTTGGGCCAATTGCAGCACGCGGCGTGCGCGCTTGGTAAACCGGTCTAATTTGTCCGTCATGGGTTCAATTCCTTTGGCCACGAACAAAAAACAAACCTGCCAGGGCTATTGTCACCTGACAGGTTTGCTCGTGGCCGTTTAGACTAGTTTTCAGTCTCGAGGCTGTCGTCGGTGGTGACATTTTCGTCATCCATCTCAGCCAGTTGCTCGCGCCAGTCCATTTCTGTGTATTCGTCTTCGGGCGCCTGTTTCAGGCTGAGGCCAATGCGTCGGCGTTGTGGGTCAATGCGAATGATGCGAAGCCTCATGCGCTGACCTTCGCGCAAGACATCACGCGCGTGCCCCACACGCTTGTCCGAAAGCTCCGAGAGATGAATCAAGCCCTCGATGCCATCATCCAGGCGCGCAAAGGCGCCAAAATTGGTCAGCTTGGTGACTGTCGCCTCCACCAGTTGCCCCACCGCATAGCGCTCATGCACTACGCTCCAGGGTTCTGGCTGCAGGCGACGCAGACTCAGGCCGATGCGTCGGCGCTCCATGTCCACGTTGAGAACATACGCCTCAACCCGCTGTCCCACCTTCAAGGCCTCGCTGGGATGATTGATGTGTCCCCAGGTGATCTCAGACAGATGTACCAGGCCGTCGGCGCCGCCCAGGTCAATGAACGCGCCGAAATCAGACATGCTGGTGACGATGCCGCTGCATTTATCACCCTTTTTCAATTCAGACAGCAGGCGTTCTTTGGCCTGCTTACGCCAATCGCGGTTAGCCTGGCGTTCAGACAGGATCAGCCGGTTGCGCTTCTGATCCAACTCAACGACCTTGAGCTTGAGTTTCTTGCCAACCAGGTCGGCCAGGCGGGCCTCCAGGTTGTCACCGGCGCCATCCTGGGGCATGGGCTGCACAGAAACCAACTGCGATGTGGGGACGAAGCCGCGCAGCCGGCCAACCTTGATGGTGACGCCACCACGGTTGAAACCGGCGACCAGCCCTTCGAACACTTCCTGGCTCTTCAACAGCTCTTCGGCTGTGAGCCAATCGCGTTCCTGCTGGGCGCGGCTAAACGACAAAACCACATGACCTTCTTCATCCTCTGGGCGAACGACGTAGACCAGAATCTCATCGCCAACCTGCAGCCGCGTCAGCGCTTCTTTGCCAACGCGCTCCAGTTCGCGATCAGAAATGATTCCTTCGGACTTGGCGCCAATGTCTACGAGAATCTCGGTTGGCGTCATACGGACGATAATTCCCTTGCGCACGGCGCCGCTCGACAGCGGCTCGAACCCAAACGAACTATCCATCAACTCGGCCATTGGATTAACGGCTTCGGCCTGTGGCACCTCCTGTTCGACAGTCAACGTGGGCGATAAAACGAGGTTTTCCATCCTAACTTGCGACATCTCCTCTTTGGTGGTTGCTGCTATTATTACGGATATAGCGCCGAAACGCAAGAACTACACGACTTCCGAAGTCATGTCGGTGATGCGTCTACCGCCGCGCTTTTTTGACCGGCGCAGCGGGCCGTGTCGCGGGCGATGGCCGCGCGGCCGGGGCCGCGGCTGGCTGCCCAGCTGGCGCCGCACCGTTGTTCTGGTCGCTCTGCATGTGACAGTGCTTGTACTTCTTGCCGCTGCCGCACCAGCAGGGATCGTTGCGGCCCACCGTGCTGCCGCTGCGTCGCAGCGGTCGCGCCTCGCTCTCCTGGCGATTGGTCTGCAATTGCTGCACTCGTCGCGCAGGTTCAGGCGCCGCCCGCCGCACGTGGAAAATGCTATGCACAATGTCGCGCTGAATGTCCGCCATCAGCCCCTGATACATCTCGAAGGCCTCTTTCTTATACGCCAACAGCGGCTCAACCTGGGCGAAGGCGCGCAGACCAATGCCTTCACGCAGTTGATCCAGATCGGTCAGGTGGCGCTGCCAGCGATGATCCACGAAACCCAGCATGACCTGGCGTTCGGCGTGACGCATCACTTCTGGGCTTAGCTCGGCCTCTCTGGCGTCATACGCCTGTTCGGCCAACTCGCACAAATGGTCAGTCAGTTCATCCTGGCTCAGCGCCTGCCACATCGCCGCGGTTTCCGGCACAGGCATGATGCTAATCACCGCTTGATGCAGCGCGGCAAGGTCCCATTCCGCAGGGTCCGCCGCCGATGTAAATGACTTGACCACCGCCGCCAGCTCGTTTTCGATCATACCCTGGATGGTTGGCCGCATCGTGGCCTTCGTCAGGATTTGGCGGCGCTGATCGTAGATGATCTCGCGCTGCTTGTTGACGACATCATCGTATTCCAGCACGTGCTTGCGAATATCGAAATTGTAGCCCTCCACGCGCACCTGCGCGTTGGCGATCGTCTTGCTCACCAGGTTGTGCTCGATCGGCATGTCATCTTCGACGCCCAACCGATTCATCAAACCGGCCACATTCTCCCCACCAAAGCGCCGCATCAGATCATCGCTCAGCGAAAGGTAGAAGCGTGACGATCCTGGGTCGCCCTGGCGGGCCGCGCGGCCGCGCAACTGATTATCAATGCGCCGCGCCTCATGGCGTTCGGTGCCGACCACGTGCAGGCCGCCCAACTCCCACACCTGCTGCCGGTTCCGCTTGACTTCTGCCTCGGCTTCCGCCAGCGCCTGTTCCCACAAACCAGGCTCCAGGCTGGTCAAGTCGTGACCCTGCTTGCGCAGATGGTCGCGCGCCATGCCTTCAGCATTACCGCCCAGCAGAATGTCAACCCCGCGGCCGGCCATGTTCGTGGCAATCGTCACCGTGCCGGGGCGTCCGGCCTGCGCAATGATAATGGCCTCACGCTCGTGCTGCTTGGCGTTGAGCACATTGTGCGGCACCCCCTGGCGCTTGAGCATGGAGGCCAGCATTTCCGAGGTTTCGATGGCCACCGTGCCCACCAACACCGGCCGCCCCTGCCGGTGCATTTCGGCCACATCTTCCACTACCGCCTTGAACTTGGCCGCTTGATTTTTGTAGATCAGGTCGGGAAAGTCCAGGCGCTTGAAATAGCGGCTGCCGGCGACCGGATCTTCGTAGATGACCAGGTCCGCGCCGCCGACTTTTTCGGTGTGTGTGGTCAAATCTCCAAGCCTGGC
>JAYRVL010000607.1:0-6501 GCA_041918575.1 Anaerolineae bacterium
CGGAGGCGTGACCTACGGTTGGGGCGGGTCGAACGAATGCCGGGCGCGCATGAGCGGTTTATCTTCTCACGGGCGTCCACCGCCATGTCGAGTGCAACTTTGGCGAGAGTAGGCGGGTGCAGGAGCATGTTGGTATAGTTGGCGTTGGCCATGGGGCAGGCGCATTCTTTGGCCGCGATGCTGCGACGCAGCTTCGCCATCTCCGGACTGAACCAGATCGGCGCCAGGTCATAGTGGGTCTTGCGCAGATTGCCCACCGGCTCTGCGCGGATGCAGCAGCTCCAAATGTCGCCGTTGGGCGCGATGTGCGCGCTGGCCCAGCCGGCGTAGCAGTCAATGACCTGCGTGCGTTCCTGCAGGGTGCGCTTGGCAAGCTGGTAATACTGTGCGCGAAACGCCTGGGTGAAGCGTGCAATGCCCTTGACCGGCTTCTGCCGCGCCTGGGCGCTCAGGAAATCGGCCACCGGCGCATACTGCTCGGCCAGCGGCGTAAT
Source organism: Anaerolineae bacterium (assembly GCA_041918575.1). Classification (GTDB taxonomy): domain Bacteria; phylum Chloroflexota; class Anaerolineae; order SSC4; family Amarolineaceae; genus Amarolinea. The sequence continues at coordinate 495 of JAYRVL010000607.1, forward strand.
GCCCCAGCCCACTGTGTCCAACTCAACGCGTTCTTCGGCTACTTCGGTGATGTAAGAGTCTGGCTCCAATTTTTGCAGGCCCGCGTAGGTTTCTTCGAACAGGTGGATGTTGAAGCGCGAGATGACCGTGTGAATGGTGAGCACCAGGTTCTTGTGGGCCGGCTGCAGCGCTTTGAGCTGTTGCCAGGTCTTCATGGAGCGCTCCCAGTTGCCGTTTACCCCGCGGATGTCATCATGCACATCGCCCAGGCCGTCCAGGCTGAGATTGATGCCGATCTGCGCGCCGGGGCAGGCGGCGCAGATGCGCGCCACCCGTTCCACCACACGCTCCGTGAGCAGGCCGTTGGTGGGGATGGTGATCACCTCGGGGCGACATTCCTCGTAGCCGGCAATGACCAGCTCATCCAGATCGGAACGCAAGAAAGGCTCGCCGCCGGTGAATGTCATGTAGAACGGTGTGCGCCCCAGGTTGTGAAAAACCTGGCGCCACTCGGCGACCGACATGTCATCGTTGGGTTTGCGCCAAACATCGCAGGTGCGACAGCGGGAGTTGCACCTGAAGCTGATGCTGACCACGATGCTAAAGGGGTACATGCGCGGCCAGCCAAAGCGACGAAAAGCCCAATAGGCGGGCAGTTTGGGAATCAGGCTAATCATGACTGTTAGCCCAGCGGCCGAATGGTTCCCAGCCCCAGGCCGCGGCCGCGAATAGAATGCGCGGCCTTTTGCGTGAGCAGCAAGGGATGGCGCGCCCAGAAGCGCCAATCGTTCAGCACGCGCTGCACCTTGATTTGCCAGCCGTTGTTGATGTCATCCACAAACGCCATCATGTCAGTGACCAACTCAGTGAAACGTGCGCGCGAGATGTTCTGCACGAAATGATTCTCCGGACTCTGATGGCTGAAGCGGCTCCAGTCAATCTGGGCCGGCAGCAGATTGAGTTGTTTGGCAACCTCGTGCTGCGGGGTGCCCGGATAGGGCGTGAAGATGGACATGATGATGTGATTGGGCTTGATCTCCTGCATGAAGCGTTTGGTGGCCTCGATATCCTCTTCGGTTTCTTCGGGAAAACCCATCATGAAGAACGCCGACCAGTTCAGCTTGTACTTGGTCATTAACTGGCTGGCCTCCACCACGCGCTCTGGCGTTGTCGCCTTGTCAATCAACTTCATCATGCGGGCGCTGCCGGTTTCCACGCCGATGTCCACGCCGCTGCAGCCCGCTTTTTTCATCCACATGACCTGCTCTTCATCCAGCAGGTCCACACGAGTGGTGCAGCTCCAGGAGATATTGAGCTTTTCATCGAGAAGGCGCCGGCACAGCTCAAGGGTGCGCTTGCGGTTGACGGTGAAACTGTCATCCCAGAACGAAATCTCGCGCGTGCCGAAAGTCTGAATGATGTGTTTGATCTCGCGAATCGTGTAATCCACCGAATGAAAGCGCACTGCGCGCCCCCATGTCTTGTGCTGTTCGCAGAAGCCGCAGTAGAACGGGCAGCCGCGCAGGGTCACCATGACGCCCAGGTGCGCCGGGTCATAGCGATCGAGGTAGAGCGACAGGTGTTTGGCCGGGAAGGGCAGCACGTCCAGGTTGCGAATCTTGGAGCGCGACGCATTGTGAACCACCGTACCGTCGGCCTCGCGCCAGGAGAGACCCTCGATGGCCGCGCACGGTTTGCCGCGGCCTTCCAGGGCTTCGACTAACTCCAGCAGGGTGTACTCGCCCTCTTCACGGACGCAGAAGTCAACGGTAGGGGAGCCCATGACCTCCTCAGGCAACACGGTGATGTGCGGGCCGCCCATAACCACCACTGTGTCCGGGCGTTCGCGCTTCCACATTTCGGCGCCCTTGATGGCTGCGGGCCATTTGGGGCTCTTGACCGTGAAACCAATCATGTCCGGGTTGAACTCGCGCAGGGTCTGCATGAACTCTGCCCAAACCGGATGATTATGTTCATCCACTTCCGGTCGTAATGAGTCGAGCCACAGTTGGTGACCGTGCAGCAGATTGTCATAGGTTTCGTGGCCGATGTCTTCGTTGCGCGCGGGGACTTCGGCATTGTAGATGCGCACATCATGCCCGGCCTGTTCGAGCACACCGGCCAGATAGCCGCAGCTTAGGGGAAAGTAAATGCTAGAAACCCTTTTCAAACGTTGGAAGGGTGGATTGATCAGTAGTACACGCACAGTTTCGCTATCTCCTCTTAGTCTGCCAGCGTTATCCCCAGGGCCTGGCAGCGTTCTCGAATCTCCTCGCGCGCGCCGAGTGCAATGAGAACACCGCTCACCTCTTGGTCGGGGTTCTGTTCGGCCACAAGCCCAATCTTCATGTCAAAGAGATCTACGTCGCTTATCTTGACTGTGGACTTGACCTCGAACACGATGAGCTTGCCGTTCATGGCAATCAAATCAATCTCGGAAGATCCCATGCGGAAGAAACGTCTTTTGGGATCGAGCAGTCTCTGACGCAGGCGAATAGATTCCGGCCGAATGTCGGGATTTTTTAGGCCAAAACGAAGGGCCGCAGCAACCACATCCTCCAGCGTTTGGCCTTTTTCCGCGCGCAGGTCGCCAATGGTGAACTGCAGCCAACGATGCTGATCGTCCATCCGTTTGATGATCATGTCCTGTCCGTGGCGCAGCGATGTAACATCACGGCGTAATTCCAACAAGCTGCGATCCACCTGCTTGAAATGTTGATCTACCTGCTCGAAACGCTGGTCTACCTGCTCGAAACGCTGGTCTACCTGCTCGAAACGCTGGTCTACCTGCTCGAAACGCTGGTCTACTTGCTCGAAACGCTGGTCCATGTCTGTACGCAATTCTGTAAACTGGGCTTGCGTTTCTTGTCGCTGTTCAGCGAAGCGCTCGTCCATTTCGGATCGCAATTGGGTAAACTGGGCTTGCGTCTCTTGGCGTTGCTCAGTGAAACATTCGTCCATGTCTGTACGCAATTGGGTAAACTGCGCTTGCGTTTCTTCCCGCTGTTGACCGAGCTGTTCGACGATTTCCGTGCGAACTTCTTCGATTTGCAGAGTCGTCGCGACACGCAGTTCGTTGATTTGTTCCCCTGTGGCAGCCTGAACATGGTTGAGAACGGTAACCTGGTGTTTCTCCAGCTCCTTTTGCCTCTCCAGGCGCGCGGCTGTCATCTCATCGAGCAGGCGCGCAAATTCGTCGCGCCGCGGGAAGTGTTGAGCTACGATCCCTTCGATGGTTGTCGCGACCTCTGGGTCGGCGCGCAGCAACTCTGGCAGCACCTTGATGACATAAGTTCGAACTTGAATCAACTCAGCATCTTTGAGCATGGCGCATTCCTCGCTTCAGCCCCTGACATGGACATCAATCACTTTGCGAACCTGTGTACACAAGACACGTAGAGTTTACCACCATTTGGGATTCTGTCCAGAACTTACACCAGCAATCAGGCAGCGCAGCTGTGCGATCACCCTAAGCGCCGGGCGGCTGAACCGCTCCAGGCGGGCGTCTTGGGCGCGGCGCTTAGACTGCCCAAGAAGAAGCGTTTGGCATCGCGCAGCCGCTCCGGCGCATTACGCCAGGTATCCCACTTCGCCAGACGTCGCGCCAGGCGCTTGGGCCGCATGTAGAAACGCCGGTAAGCCTCGTGCCACTTCTCTTCGACTTCCTCGGCGCGCAGGCCATCCGCTTGAAAGTGCGCCTTGTTGTCCTGAATTGCCAGGTCATGCCAGTCATGGCTGAAGATCTGCGCGCCCATCTCCTCCAGCATGTCCCACAGTCGCGTGCCAGGATAGGGCGCCGCAATCATGAAGTTCGCCAGGTCAGGGTCAAGCTCCAGTGCAAATTTGACGGTGTCTTCCATGGTTGCGGGCGTTTCGCCGGGCATGCCCAGAACGAAGAACCCCATCGTCTGCAGGCCCGCGGCTTTGGCATTCTTGAACGCGTCGCGCACCATGTCAAGGGTCTGGCCCTTCTTGATGATGTTGTTGAGCACGCCCTGATTCCCCGACTCCACGCCAAAGCCGACGCGGCGCGCGCCGGCAGCCTTCATGAGCTGGAACAATTCGGCGTCGCCATAGTTGACCTTCATGCCATGCACCGTCACCCACGGCACGCTGTTCAGCCCTTCGGCAATCAGGCGCCGGCACAGCTCTTTGGCCCGTTTGAGGTCACGATTCCAAATGTCATCGGTGATGCCGATTTCGGTGGCATGCAGATCGCGCACGAGCCAGCGCCATTCACTCAACACGTTGTCTACCGAGCGCTTGCGCCAGGTGTCTCCGGTGATAGGCTTGGAACAGAAGGTACACTTGAACGGGCAGCCGCGGCTGGTAACGATGGTGTAGCTACGCGAATGAGGAATCAGCCCATCGGTCAGCGGATTCAGGTTGGTGTAACGCTCGATCTTGAACAGATCGTGGGCCGGAAAGGGGATATTGTCCAGGTCCGGACGCAGCGGCCGCGTCGGGTTATGGCGCGCTGCACCGTTGCGATAGGAAAGCCCCAGGATGTCGGACCAGCCCTTGTGGCTGAAGCGGCGAGGCGCAGTGGGCGCAGCCTGCAGGCCGGGATCAAGCTCAAGCATCTGCATGATCTCGATCATGGCGTCTTCGCCTTCCCCACGCAGCACCAGGTCAACCTCATCGTGTTCCAGCGACTCAGCCGGCTTGAGGGTCAGGTGAGGGCCGCCCAGGATGGTGACGGCGCCGGTCGCCTTGGCCACGGCGGCCGTCTGCCAGGCCTCCCGGATCAATGGCGTGGGGCTGGAAACGCCAACCACATCGAAGCGTTCCCGCTGCAGCACATCGGCCAACGGCTCGGTTTCAACGGACGCGTCGTACAGGCTCACATCGTATCCGCCATGGCGCAGCGCGCCGGCCAGATAGCCCAGTCCATTGTGAATGTGCTGGCGTGAATTCCAGACTTTCGACTCTGGACTTGCCAATAGAACTCGCATAATTACCTCATTGGGATCAGCCTGCGTGCGGCTTCGCGGGCAGCGGGCGCAGAGCAGACGATTCATCGCGGGCCAAACCGAGCAGACGTCGCGCCTTGCTGACGTACTTGGCCGGGTCTGTGTATTTCTCCACCACCCCGTTGTAGGTGCGACGGGCTTGATTCTTGAACTTACGCTTCTGGCTATAATCGCGTGCCCATTTCAGGAATTCGTAATCCTGACCCTTGATCTTTGGCTCGGTTGGGTTGCGCCGATACGAGTCATAGTCAGCCACCAGGCTCAAATCGTTCTCGACGCAGTAATCGTAAAGATCCGTGCCGGGATGCGGAGTAAAGAACGACGGGCTGAAATAGTCGGGGTCAATCTCGCGGATCATGTTGACCGTATCCATCACTTCTTCTTTGGTTTCGGTGGGGATACCCATCATGTAGTTGGCCCAAATGACCAGTCCATGCTGGCGGCAGACCGTGGCCGCTTCCAGGTTGCGATCCACGGTGGTACCTTTGCGCAGGAAGTTCAGCACGCGTTGATTGCCGCTTTCGAAGCCGATGAAATAACCCTTCAGGCCAGCGTCGCGCATCATCTTGACCATGTCAGGGTGACGGGTAATGATGTCGGCGCGACTCTGGCAGAAGAAGGACTGCGTGAATCCCTCAGCCCGGTACTTGGTACAAAACTCGGTGACCCACGCGCGATCTTCGGTCAGGCAGTCATCGTGGAACATGAAGCTGCGGAAGTTGTACGTGTCGCGCAGCATTTTCAGTTCTGAAATGACGTTATCCACACTGCGGCGGCGCACCCGCTTGCCAAAGATGTAATCCTCGCCGGGCTTGCAAAACGAGCAGCGGTAGGCGCAGCCGCGGCAGGCGATGAAGTGGCGGATCGGCTGGCGCTTCCAGAGGTCGTGTTCGTAAACGATGTCGCGGTCGGGGAACGGCAGGCTGTCGATGTCTTCGGGTTTTTCGATATTGTGGACGCGAAAGGCGGGGACGTTATTCTTTGAGATTTCTTATGGCCTTTTTGAAAACCGGAAGAGATTCTTGTATGGTCTGCCATATAATTTCGAGATCAA
>JAYRVL010000608.1:0-30733 GCA_041918575.1 Anaerolineae bacterium
AAAAGCGCCAGGCCAGCAGGCGCCGGTCGAGCATCCAATCTGGCTCGCCCTTCAGCGCGGCCAGCGTTTCCACCGCTTCGCGGCTGATATTCGTGGGAATGGTTGATTCTTTGGCTATCATAGTCACAGTTCAATACCTCTTGTCCTCGACACAGCCCCTGGCTCAGCAAATCCAAATGGTCCCGGAATCGAGGCTTCAGCCGGTCTGCCACGGGGTTCTCAAGCGCCCAATAACCGGCTAAAGCCTCCATTCCAGATGTCTTCAGCGACCACATTTGGAATTCCTGGCCCTGGCGGCGGCCGGTCACGTCATGCGACCCGCCGCAGTCATAACCGGGCGGCTCAACCGATGGAGCCTTCCATTTGTAATTGGATCAGGCGGTTCATTTCCACCGCGTATTCCATCGGCAGTTCCTTGACCATCGGCTCGATGAAGCCGGCCACGATCATGGCCGAAGCTTCGTCCTGGCTCAGCCCGCGACTCTGCAGATAAAAGAGCTGCTCCTCGCCAATTTTGCTCACCGAGGCTTCGTGACCCACCTTGACATCGTCTTCGTCAATCTCGATGTAGGGATAGGTGTCCGAACGGGACTCTTCATCGAGCAGCAGGGCATCGCACACCACGTTGGACTTGGAACCCACCGCGCCCTTGGTCACTTTGAGCAGGCCACGATACGAGGCGCGGCCGCCGTTCTTGCTGATGGACTTGGAAATGATGCGGCTGGTGGTGTCTGGCGCGGCATGCACCACCTTGGCGCCGGCGTCCTGGTGCTGGCCCTTGCCCGCAAAAGCGATCGAGAGGATTTCACCGTGCGCGCGCGGCCCCACCATGTAGACCGCAGGGTACTTCATCGTCACCTTCGACCCCAGGTTGCCATCAATCCATTCCATGCGCGCATCTTCGTGCGCCATCGCGCGCTTGGTCACCAGGTTGTAAACATTGTTCGACCAGTTCTGGATCGTGGTGTAGCGACAGCGGCCGCCTTTCTTGACGATAATCTCGACGACGGCGCTGTGCAGGCTGTCGCTGGAATAGATGGGCGCGGTGCAGCCTTCCACATAGTGCATATTGGCGCCTTCTTCCACGATGATCAGCGTACGCTCGAACTGGCCCATGTTCTGGGCATTGATGCGGAAGTAGGCTTGCAGCGGGATGTCGAGCGAGACGCCCTTCGGCACATAGACGAAAGAACCACCCGACCAGACCGCGCTGTTGAGCGCGGCGAACTTGTTGTCTGAGGGCGGGATGATCGTGCCGAAATACTCTTTGAAGATATTTTCATGCTCACGCAGGCCGCTGTCCGTATCCAGAAAAATCACGCCCAGCTTTTGCCATTCTTCGCGCAGCGAATGGTAAACGACTTCCGATTCGTACTGCGCGCCGACGCCGGCCAGGAAATTGCGCTCGGCCTCCGGGATACCGAGGCGGTCGAATGTGTTTCTGATGTCGGACGGCACGTCGGCCCAACTCTTGCCCTGTTTTTCGGACGGGCGCACGTAGTAGAAGATGTTGTCGAAATCAATCCCGCTCAAATCTGCGCCCCAGTTGGGCATCGGTTTGGAGAGAAAAATGTCCAGCGACTGATGCCGGAACTGACGCATCCAGTCGGGTTCATTCTTGAAGTCCGCAATGGTATCAATCAACGCATGGTTCAAGCCGCGACCCGACTTGAATGCGTATTTTTCAGGATCGGAGAAACCGTACTGATACTCTTGCTTGACGTCACCGAGTATCGCGCGATCAGATTCAGTTGCCATCGGTATACCTCCCTGTGGATATCATCAGTCGTGACGCGCCAGGTACGCGGCGATATCTTCGCCAAAGCGCTCGCGCACCCAGTCATAGCCACGCGCCTCCAGGTCCAGGGCCAGTTCAGGCCCGCCAGAGAGAACAATGCGACCATTGAAGAACACATGCACGAATTCCGGCTTGATGTAGTTGAGCAGTCGCTGGTAGTGGGTAATGACGAGCGCGCCCATGCTGGGGCCAATCAACTTGCTCACGCCTTCGGCCACAGTGCGCAGGGCGTCAATGTCGAGACCAGAGTCGGTTTCATCGAGCACGGCAATTTTGGGGCTGAGCATCGCCATCTGCAGGATTTCCACGCGTTTCTTTTCGCCGCCGGAGAAGCCGTCATTGAGATAACGATTGGCGAAAGAGGACTCAATCCCCAGCATCGTCATCTTCTCGCGCATGTCCTTGCGGAACTCCTTCATCGGCATCAGTTCCGAGCCGATCGGCTTGGCTTGGCCGTTGCCATTGTTGTGGTTCGCCAGTGCTTGCGCCTTGGCCCTGGCCGTGTGGCCGCGCACATTGCTCACGGCCGTGCGCAGGAAATTCGCCAGGCTAACGCCCGGAATAGCCGTTGGGTACTGGAAAGCCAAAAAAAGCCCGGCCTTGGCCCGTTCGTCAGGCTCCATCGCCAGCACGCTCTCGCCATCCAACAAAATATCACCCTCAGTAATTACGTAATGTGGGTGCCCCATGATGGCATAGGCCAGTGTGCTTTTGCCTGATCCATTCGGCCCCATCAGGGCATGCGTCTCGCCCTGGCGCACGGTCAGATTGACCCCTTTGAGGATTTCTTTGTCGTTTACCGTAACATGCAGATTCTTGATTACAAGTTCGGACGTCATATGTGGCTTGAATGCCCCTTTCTTGATTTACTTCTCACGCAACCGTTCGCAGCTAATTCCAGCAGACTGAGGCGGTAAGCAATCTCCCCCAGCGCCGCTGTTGGTTCAATTCAGGAACTGCTCGTCCATGTGAATGGCGGCTGACCGCGGCAGCACGGTGAACTCACAGCCGCGATGACCGTCCATCATGCACTGCGTCAGCTCCACATCCGCAGCCAACACCGACGACATCATGGTCTGTTCCATTTGGCAGATTTCCCGATGCTCCTGGGCCAATTCGTGATACGGGCAGTTGAACGACTTGAGAACAAAGCCCTGACTGGTGGAGTGCAGATCGGTCAGCATGCCTTTCTCTTCCATGACCGACGCCAACGAGCGAATGCGCTCCGACAGGCGACTGCCGCGCAGTTGTTCATCATACCTGGTCGCCAAACGGCTGCCCACCCGATCGAGCAGCACAGCGATCCTCGCGCTACCCACTTCAGCCAGCAACTCCTCGTAAAGCGAAAGCACCAGCTCATCGCAATAACAGGCAAAAACTTCACGCGCTTTTTCGGTCAACACATACACGTAATGTGGACGCCCCACGCCCTCACGTACCAGGCGCTTGGTCACGATTCCATCGGCCATGAGACTGGTCAACTGCTGACGCACGGCCGTCTTGGTCACGCCCACCTGTTCTTCGATGGCTTTGATGCTGAGCGACCCCTGACGCTGCAAAATCTCCACGATATTCCCGGCTGGGCTGTCCTGTAAAGTCCGCAGTAGCGCCATCGGTTGACTCCTTTCTTACAGCATGTCTTTGCACTGAATTTCACTTTGATTATATTCGGTGGTGTCAATTTTGTCAAATCTATCTGCTAAAATTATCAAATCTTAGGCGTGGTGAACGACTGGGAGGCGGGTACCATTGCCACAAGTCATCAGTTTTGCTACCCTTATCGTGCTGGACTGATGAAAGCAGCCAAGCGAACCGGACGCATGTAGAGACTCATCTCGATACGGCGGAGGAATCCCATGGACGCTCGCACACCGATAACCGCCACGCCTTGTCAGCCTGACGACAAACCCGGCAGGGAACCAGTTTTCTCCCAGGCGCCAGAAACCGAGACGCGAACCCACGTTGATCTTGAACTTCTGGTGTTCATGCACCGCTTTGTCTCCGATTTGCTTCATTATCAACTGGTGGACTGGTTCGGTCAGCACCCCGATCAAATGATTAGCCTGGCCCACCTGGCGCCAGCCATGCGCCGCCCGGCCGAAGTGGTGCGTCCGGTCTTGGGCGATCTCGTGCTCAATGGTCTGCTCATCGCCACCCGTGTGCAGGGCGAGCTGTTTTACCAACTGCGCTCAGACCCGCAAATACAGGCCACGGTACGCCGTTTTAGCCAACGGTGAGGTCTGGCCCACGCCTGAATCTTTTCTTTTTATATTTCTTGATCCCCGATCCCCGATCTCCGATCTCAGTAGCAAAACGAAGCGCCAGCAGCTTGACTGCCGGCGCCTCGTCGCGAGAGAAGATGGCGCAGTGATCGTCAGAACGTCTTTTCTTTTCACCCGTCTTCGGGTATAATGTTCCCTGATCGCTGATGACGATGAGGAGGACTCAGACACATGGAAATCACCTGGTACGGTCACTCATGTTTTCGCCTGCGCGAACGCCAGGTCACCATCATGACCGACCCGTATGACAAGTCAATCGGCTACACCTTGCCGCGGCTGCGCGCCGACGTGGTGACAATTAGCCACAATTCCCCGGGACACAACGCCACTGACGCGGTCAAAGGAGAGCCGAAAGAGCTTGTGGGGCCAGGCGAGTACGAGATCGGCGGCATTTTTATTACCGGCATCTCCACCCTCCACGCGGCCACCAAATCGGAAAAGAGCGGCCGCCCTTCACTGCCAGAGCAAAACACGATTTTCGTATTCGAATTCGACAAGCTCACCGTTTGCCACCTGGGAGACCTGGGACAGGTGCCCAGTCAGACCCAGGTGGAAGCGATGCCTAAGGTGGATGTGCTGCTGGCGCCTGTAGGCGGCGGCGCCACCCTCGACGCTGCGCACGCAGCCGAAGTGATCAGCCTGTTGGAGCCGAGCATCGTGATCCCGATGCACTATCAAACCCCGCTCTACAACGGGAAACTCGATCCGGTGGAAAAATTCCTGAAGGCCATGGGTTTACCCGAACCGCCCATTCAGGAAACACTCAAGATCACCGCGGCCGATCTGCCGGATGAGACCCAGGTCATCCTGTTGGAATGCAAACAGGCCTGACCTTGACTCAGGCCGACTGACCGCGACGCCACAGCCCGCTGACGCGTTTCTGCAGGGGCAGTGAGCGCTGATAGGCGCTGCGGTAGGTGCGCAGCAGCGGCTGCAGCGTCTGCCAATCCAGGAAAAGGGCCTGCAAATCGCGCGCCGTCACGGCCAGCGGGCTGAAGCATTCCTGCACATAAAGGTCGGTGATGCGCCGAATCGGCGCTTCTGCTTCGGGCAGGGCGTTGATGAGCAGACCGGCATGTTCATACGGCGTCTGTGACGCACGTCGGCCCAGGCCCACGCGTGCGGCCCAGCGTTCCAGGCGTTCGTAAATGCGCAGCGTAATATCGGGCGCCAGGGCCGCCGGCTGTTGGCGCCGCGTCCGACGTGACAGCAGACCGACAGCCGCGACCATGACTGCCAGCAGGACAACTCCCATGCCGACCTGCGCGGCCAGCGGCACGCTGTCTGCCTGCTCTCCGGCGGGCAGGTCGCTGCCGGCCGCGTCCTGACTCTCACCGAACTTGTCCTCCTCCGCGCGCAGGTCGCGCTTTTCTCTCAGCGCCTCATCCTCGGTTGTGTCCGGCTTATCTTGCGGCGCAGACTGCTGCGTTGGGCGCACCACGGTCGGTTGGGAAGCCGTCGGCTCGAATTCGACCCATCCGTAATTGGGGAAATAGACCTCGGCCCAGGAATGGGCGTTGGCCTCACGAACCCGGTACACGCCGGCCTCGCCTTCGTATTCGCCCTGTGCATAGCCGGCTACAAAACGGGATGGGATGCCCAGGCTGCGCGCCATGACAATCATGGCCGAAGCATAGTAGTCGCAGTAGCCTTCACGGGTCTCGAACAGCACATAGTCAATCGGATCCACGTCTGCAGGCGGCGCGGAAATTTTCTCGTTATACTTGATGGTCGCACGCAGATACTGCTCTAGCGCCACGGCTTTGTCATACGGATTGGGGACATTGGCGGTGATTTGCCGGGCCAGTTCTTTGACGCGGGGTGACAGGTTCTCCGGCAATTGCGTATAACGATCAGCAATCGTGCCCGGATAGGCGGTTCCGGCTTGCCGCAGCGACGTTTCATCAGCGGTGCTGATGGACGACACAACCTGGTAGGAATCACCCTCTTTGAACTGCTGACGGCTGCGCATCCGTGAGATCTCCATCGGCTGCGCCGCGTCGACAGGCAGCGGCCCGGCGCCTGGCGCGCGCGGCAACACGGTGACATCCGCCCGGCCGGCCACCAAGGCGCCGATCGGCTGCGGCGCCGCGAAGAGCACCGATTCGCCGCGCAGGTAAGTGGTCACCGTCTGCGTAATGACGCGCCGGGCCACATAGGCTGGCGCGTTGAGCGGCGCTTCCGGGCCAAGGGCGGTTGTGCTCTGATCGTTGTTGATCCACTGTCGGCCATTGTACGTATCGTAGGAGGCGCCGCGCCAGTAGTTGCCGTTTGGCGCCTCGATGTCCATCACCACGCCGTTGCCCAATGTGCGCGGACCAGAAAGCGTCATACTGCGGCCAAAGGCGCCGGCCAGGGAGCTGGGCTGATAATTCAATGAACTGAACAGGCGCACCCACTCCTGGCGCACTGTTTCCCAGGGCCGCTCCAGCGGTTCGAACAGCGGGCTGAGCTGCCCGCCGGCCGCGGCCGTAGGCGTGACCCATGCCAGCAGAATGACCAGGGCGGTGAAAATGGCGCCGTCGCGCAAGAAGTCGAACCCGATGTCGCGCGCATAGCGAATCCCGTTCTCCTGCCACACCTCCTCCTGCCGCGTCAGGTTGCTGCGCACGATCAGCAGAAAAGCGCTGATCAGGAAGGTCAACAGATGGGTGCGCAGATGACTGGGGCCATAGTAGGCGTTGACCAGCATGGCAAGGCCCACCGGAATGACCGCACGCCACACGCGACCCTGGCGAAAGACAGCCCAGGCCGCCAGGTGGCCGAGCCACCAACTGAGCAGGGCGACCTGCAGCACAAAGACCACGTTGTTCGCCACCGGCTTTCCGCTCAGCGCGCCGGTCGTCCAGAAGGATAGCTGCTGCCAGAGCATCTGCACCTTTTGGAACAGGGTCAGGTCAGCCGGCGCCAGCGTAGACGTGATGAACAAGACCCAGGCGGCGCCCACAACCAGCGAATAGAGCCGGCTCACTCCACCCGACCAACGGGTCAGCGCCAATCCAGCGCCTGTCAAAACGCCGCCCAACGCGGCCCATTGCAGAAGCGAAAGGCCAGCCGCCCAGCCGGCCGCATTGACCGACCACGCCAGGTTGAGCATCATCACGGTTAGAAGCGCAAAGGCTACCCAGCCGCCGCTGGCATAGATTGCCAGCCGCTGATTTTCATCCAACGTGGGGCTGCTGACAACGGGGCGCGGGGTCAAACTTGCTGATGCTTGCATGGCTATGTTCTCACTTTTTGCTGCTCACGCAGCTATTGACGCTGAAAGGTCATGATTAGATTCCGATGCGCAAGTGTAATGCAGAAACGCCGCGCCTTGCAACTGGCGACAAGGCAGATCGAGCAGTTACATCGTTTCTTCATGCTTTCTTTATGCGACGAACCTCTACGCGGCGCGCCACCACACCCACGCGGCGCCCAGCGCGAGGAGCAGCAGCGCGGCGCCGGCGGCGGCCACGGTCTCCAGACGGTAATCGCGCACCGTCAGGTTGACGCGCAGCGGCTGCTCTGGGCGTCCCAGCGTGGTCTGCGAGACCGCGCCGCTGAGATCGCCTTCCAGCGTCAGCCGATAACGCACTTCGCTGGCTTGAGCCAGGTCTTCCCAGGCATCCGCCTCCTGCTGCCACAGGCTAACCTGAACCAAAGCAAGAGAAACGGTGTTCGTCAGAACGGTCGAATCAACTGGCTGCGCAGGATTCAGGGCGCTGATGGCCCGGCGAAAGCGCTGCGCCTGCGCCTGCCAGGCCGCTTGCGCCTGCGGCAGGGCCAGCGTTTCGCTGATCTGGCGCGAGCGCCAGAAAAACGATTCGGTTTCTTGCAGGGTCACGCCAGAGGGCAAGAGCAGGGCGTGCAGCAGGGCCAGGTCGGGCGCCTGGTTGATGCGCGCAGCCAGCCGCGCCCGCAGGGCCGGCAGATCATCAATCCGAGCGAAGCTCATTTCGATTTGCACCAGCAGCGCCGACGCGGCTGCAGTCACCTGCACGCGCACCCCCGCCTCCTCGCTCAATGCGGTCAGGGTGGAGCGCAGCGCGTCAACTCCATCGGGCGTCTGCGCCTGACGCAGCGGCAGGGTCATGGTGATGAGCTGGCGCTGACTCGTCATGTTCACCTCGGCTGCCTGGGCGCCGAAGGCGGCGTGGACAGCGCCGGGCGCCGCCAGCGCCTGTGTCCCCCAAACCTGCTCGATGGTCGCGCGCGCCGCGGCCGCATCGCCGCCGCTGATCTGCTGGGCTGCCTGCGCCAGGGCCACATCTTGGCGCAGTTTGAGCACCGGGTCGGCCGGCAGAGTGGCCTGGGCCGCAGCCGGCAGCCGCGCCAGCGCGCTGAGAAATTGCGCGGCGATCGGCCAGGCGCCGCTGCGCTGCGCCTGTTGGGCCAAATCCCAGTAGAGCGCTGCCAGGGCGCCATCGAGGGCGGCGTCCCCGGCGCCGCCCGCCCGCGCCGCGGCCAGCAGTTCGGCCGCCAGCGTGCGATAGGCGGCCTGGGCCGCAGGATCGGTCGCCTGTTCAGCCTGGCGCTGATACAGATCGGCCAGCAGAACCGCGCTTTCAGTGTGGGCCGGCGCCTGTCGCCAGGCCGCATCGAGGACCGCCACCGCCTGCGGGTAGAAGCGCGCAAAGAGCATCTGCTGCGGCGCCTCGACGCGGGCCAGGCGGTCGTACCAACGACCGAGCGCCAGCGCCTCGGCCTGAGCGCCGGGCGCAGCCGCGGCCTGCCGCGCCGCTTGCAGTTGGCGCCAGGCGGCCGGCGTCAGGAAGATCAGGTCAAGCGGTGCGATTTCCGGGGCGTTGTCGTAACTCCACGTGAACAGCGCGCCATTTTGGCGATAGCCGCCCGGGCGCACATCAAGCAGTGCATCCGCATCGGGTTGCCCTGGAAAACGGACGGTCAGGCGCGCGCTGGTTACTTTTCCCCAAGCGCGCACCGGCTCGTAGCGCAGGCGGCCGGCCGCGCCGCGGCCCAGGGACACACGGTAGGTCAACGTAACTTCCACCCGCGCCTGTCCTGCCAGCGGCGCAGTCCAGCGCCAACGTTGATCGTTCTCCGCAGTCAGCGTCTGTACAGCGCCGGCCACGCTCAGCCGCAGGTTCTCGATCGGGGGCGTGGCATCCGTGCGCTGGATCAGCGCATCCAGGGTCAGCGTGCTGGTGAGCGGGTTCTGCAAGCGCAGCCAGGTGGTGATGTCGGCCCAGGCGCCGTTCTCGTCGCCGTTGATCTCGGCATCCACGCGCATGGCATCCAGACGGATGCGCGTGGAGGCGGCCGGGCCGAGGGTGACTGTGGCGTTGGCGCTCAGGGTATCGTCGGGTGCCGAGGATTGAAACAGGCGGCCGGCCGCGCTCGGTGAGGGTTTCAGCAGCAGGGCAAGCAGCAAAACGCTCAGCAGGCCGGCAGAACGCATGATAAGTCTTTCTGTTTTCGAAGCTGCAAGAAATTGACACAACAAAGGGAACTTGCCTAAAGCTGTAGAATCTGGTATGCTATGATTTGCCATGACGCGTAGTTGCCACCTTAGGAGATAGGTACACACCATGATCAAGCTGCTGATGAGTTGGGATATCAAGGTGGGGCGTGAGCAGCCATACTTCGAGTTCATTGTACGGGAATTCGCCCCTGGTTTGATGCGCCTCGGCATCCAACCGACTGAGGCTTGGTACACCATCTACGGTAATGGTCCCCAAATCCTGACCGGCGGCGTTACCGAGGATATGGAAACGATGCAGCACATCCTGCGCGGACAGGATTGGCAACGTCTGCAGGGCCGTTTGACCACCTATGTCACGAATTATCATCAAAAGGTGGTAGAGGCAAGCGGACGTTTTCAATTATGACACGTGTAACACGGCGTCATTGAGACTGTAATAGTTTCGCCGCATACAAGAACCTCTCGGCGCCTGCCGCGAGTTTTTTTTGCCCGCTGACTCAACTGGAAGCCAGTTGTGAGGAGGCCGCAGACGCGTTGCGTTCTGTTCGGTCACGCTCTCCCGCGCTGCTGATCTTTTCTTTGCCAGTTTCTCTCCCTGCATCTTTGTCAGTCTCTTTCCCGGCATCTTTGCCAGTTTCTTTCCCGGCATCTTTCCCTGCGTCTTTACCAGTTTCTTTGCCCGCGTCTTTGTCGGTTTCCGCCCTGGCAGCAGAGGGGCCGGTGCTGCTCTTGCCGCGGTTGTCGGTTACGTAGAAACCTGAACCTTTGAAAATGACGCCAACCGGTTGAATGATGCGCGCCAGCGCGTTTTCGCCGCATTCTGGACACAGCGTCAGCGAAGCATCCACCATACGCTGCACGCGTTCGAAGCGAATTCCGCAGTTTCGACATTCATATTCATACAGTGGCATAGATGACTCCGCTTTCTGATCCCAGTGTTATTCCGATATTCATGTTTGGATGCTACATAAACGGGTGGCATTATACACGAAACGGAACCCTTTGACAAATGCCCTTACAAAATCGGTCTCTGTCGCAGCGACAATGACGGGCAAGAAAGCGGCGTTCCCTTCGATATGGGTATTCGTCTTACCGTTCGGAGCGATACGTTGGCTCGACACTCTGGATACGGCCGAGAGAAAGAAAGGTAATCACCATGCATAGTCAACCTGACCCCTCCGCCACACTTTCACCGATTGTGATCGGTCGGTCGGTTGGGAGAGCGTTGGCGCGATTCGCCCCAGGACTGAGCCTGGCCGTTGCGCTGGCGGCGGGCCTGCTGTGTGCGCTGCTTGCCGGCGCGACGATGGCCGCCCCGTCCCTTCCCGCGGTCATGCCAGAATCGCCGGCCGCTGCGCCGCGCAACGCGTTGACGCTCACAACCGATGAGCGCGGACTGACGATTGATCTGAGCACGAACAAGTACGAATTGGAGCCGGTGACGCTGGATGGCGCCGTCTTTGTACGCCTTTCCGCACCCGACACCACGCCGATGGGTGACCCCGGCGCGCCTGAAATCCCTGTACGAAGCGCCCTGTTGGCCGTGCCTGTAGGCGCTGCCGTCCATTTGACCGTGTTGGCCGCGGAGAGCGAAACGATAGCGCTGGCCGAAGCCCTGGCGCCAGCGCCGGCGATCGCGCCGCGCCCGATCACGGCCAATGACGCCTTTGGAACACGCCCCGACAGCCTGGATTATGTCTACGCGCCCGATCCAGCCCTGGCCCAGCAAGATGCCTGGCTACCCGCCGACCTGGTCGCCGTGGATGGCGACAGCTTTCTGCGCGAGCAGCGCGTGGTCCGCCTCTCCTTGCGACCGTTCCAGTTCAATCCAGGGCAGCAGCGCCTGCGTATCGTGCGCCACCTGCGCGTCCGAGTTGACTTTGTCGGCCAATCGGTCTTAGCGGTCACGGCGCCGGCGCTGTCACCCTACGAATCCATTCTGCGCAGCCAGCTCTTGAATTACGAACAGGGCAAGGCCTGGCGCGTGCCTCCTGCCCAGGTTCCGCCGGCTGACCGGCCGGCCGTAGCACAGATTCGCCGCCCGGCCCACACAGGCGAACGCTGGCGCGTGGAGGTGGATCATGACGGCCTGGTGGCGCTCGATTATTCGACGCTGCTCGGCGCCGGCGTGCCGGTTGACACCCTCGATCCGCGCGGCTTCCATCTGTGGCGCGACCAGGAAGAGGTAGCCATCCTGATCGAAGGGGAGAGCGATGGCCGCTTCGATCCCGGCGATCGCATCCTTTTCTACGGCCAGCAGACGCAGTCACGCTACACTGTCATCAATGTCTACTGGCTGACGCACACCGGCGTGGACGGGCTGCGCATGACCACGCGCAGCGCCGCGCCCCAGGCCGGCGCGCCGCCCGTCGGGCTCTGGCGCACCCTCCATTTTCAGGAGAGCTACTTCTACCTGAGCGACCTGCCGCGCGAAGAAGGCGCCGATCACTGGTACTGGGCGAGTTGGTCCATTGGGCGCCGCGGCGCTGTTCCCACCCACACCATCACCGTCACCTTGCCCGGCCTGTTGCCCGACGTGGGTGGAACGCTGACCGCCACCCTGCGCCCGAAAGTCTACGGCCAGAGCAGCGACTACTTCATCAATCCCGATCACCATCTGCGCTTCCTGGTCAACGGGATTGTCATAGGGCACGCCTATTTCGATGGTCTCAACCCGTTTCAGCAGACCTACGTGTACAATCAGAACCTGCTGCAGGTCGGGGACAATGTTTTTCAACTCAACTCCGTGGCCGACACCGGCATGGCTCAAGAATCGGGTTATGTGCAGTGGTATGAAGTAGGATATTGGCAGGCGGCGCGGGCGCTGAATGACCAACTCGAATTCAACGGCGCCGCGGCCGTCTACCAGGTGAGCGATTTCAGCGGGAGCAATTTCCTGCTGCTCAATATCAGCAATCCGCTGGCGCCGGTGCGTTTGAGCGATTTTGCGCTGGAGCCTGCCGATAGCCTGGCGACCCTGCGCTTCAGCGATGGCGCGCGATCTGCGCGCTATGTGGCGCTGAACAGCGCCCTGGCGTCTGCGCCGCGGGCCGTGAGCGCAGATGCGCCCTCCAACCTCGGTGCGACAAGCAACCAGGCCGATATGATCATCATCAGCCATCAAACCTTCCTGGATGCGCTGGCGCCCCTGGTCGCCCTGCGCCAAAGCCAGGGTTTGCAGGTGGCGCTCGTGGATGTTCAAAACGTTTATGACGAATTCAGCGGCGGCGTTTTCGACGCAGAAGCGCTGCGCAGCTTCCTGGCCTATGCCTATTTCAACTGGCAATCGCCACCGCGCTTCGTTCTTCTCGTTGGTGACGGGCACTATGACTTCAAGAATTTTTTGGGAACGAATGTGGCGAACCTCGTGCCGCCCTATCTGAAGATGGTTGATCCCTACCTGGGTGAAACCGCCACCGACAACCGCCTGGTCGCCGTGGCCGGCAACGACGTGTTGGCAGACATGGCGATCGGCCGCCTGCCGGTGAACAACTACGATGAGATCACCGCCCTGGTGAGCAAAATTGTCAACTATGAGACCGCGCCGCTCAGCGGTGACTGGTATTTGCGCCACCTGTTCATCACCGACAACCCGGATGGCGCCGGTAACTTCTGGGACCTTTCCAACGCCGTGGCCGACACCCTGGTGCAGGCGCCTTACGTGACCAACAAGATCTACTACGGACAGCCGCCCTACACCTCACCGTTGGCGACGCGCCAGGCGATCCTGAACGCCTACAGCCAGGGCGCGCTCATCGTCAGCTACGTGGGTCACTCCTCCATTCCCTGGTGGGCGGCCGAAATCCTGTTTAGCACCACCCAGGTACCGCTGTTGAACAACGCAGAACGAACACCGGTCATGCTGCCCATGACCTGCTACGATGGCTATTTTCAAGATCCACGCTTTGCTTCGTTGGGAGAAACCGTTGTGCGCGTGAACGGGCGCGGCGCAGTTGCCAGTTGGTCGGCCACCGGACTGGGCGTGGCCCACGGTCATGACTACCTGGAACGAGGCTTCTACACATCGGTCTTTGTCAACGGCAACCCCAGCCTGGGCGATGCCACCACGACAGGCAAGATCAATCTCTTCACGGGTGACCCCCGCTTCCTTGACCTGATTGACACCTATCTCCTCTTTGGCGACCCGGCCATGAACATGGCCCTGATTGACACCGATCTGCAGGTCAGCGATCAGGTTACGCCATCCGGGCCGCTGGCGCAGGGCGCGGCCGTGAGCTACACGATGCTTTACACCAACGCTGGCCCGGCCATCGCGGCCAACACGCAGTTGACTTTGGCGCTGCCAGATTCTCTGCTGGCCGTGGCGATTGAGTCTTCGGCGCCTATTACGGCCGATCCGATCACGCCGCACCGCTGGTCCTTGGGCGCGCTGACGGCCGGCGCCACGGGCGTCGTGACAGTCACCGCGTATATCGCCCCAGACATCACCCCGACCGATCTACCCCTGATCGTCGGCGGCCATCTGCAGACGTCATGGCGCGAGCGCAGCCAGGACAACAACGGCCAGTTGTACACCCTGCCGCTGGCGCCGTCCGATCTGGCCGTCAGCCTGCTGGCCGCGCCCTCCACTGTGATTCAACCGGGAGACCGAGTCACTTTCACGATCGGCTATGGCAACCAGGGAGTGGGCGTGGCAACGCACGGTCTGTTGACCTTCCCGCTGCCCACCGGTTTGCTGGCGCCGGTAATCAGCTTCGGCGGACCGGTCCTCACCAGTGTGCCCGGCTCTACGTTCGCCTGGCAGTTGCCCGACCTGCCGCAAGGCGCCGGCGGGCAGGTCATCGTGGCCGGCGTCTTGGACCCCCAACTGGCGCCGGGCCAAAGCGCTATCACGGGCCACGCCAGTCTCAGCACCGCCTGGCTCGACAGCAACATTTCCAACAACGAGGCAAACGCTTCTTTGTTTGTCAACATAGTTGACGCCTACGAGCCGGACGACGGCCTGCTGCAGGCCAGTGTCCTGGTCGCGCCTGGCGTTCAATGGAACCACACCTGTCATCGCGCCGGCGATGTGGACTGGGTTCGCTTCGACGCCACAGCGGGCATCACCTATGCCCTGCGCACCTTCAACCTGACCGCGAACGGCGACACCATCATCTCTTTACACGACAGCCTGGGTAATGAGTTGGCTAAGAATGATGACTATCTGCCAGGCAGTCGCTGGTCAGGGATTGATTGGACTGCTGCGATGACCGGTAAATACTTCATGCGTATCATTGGCAGCGGAGAACCGTGGTGTGGTTTCCGTTACGATGTGAGCATCACCACCTCGCTTGTCACCTTCTTGCCCACCATAGGCAAACTTGCGCCTGCAGCGGGACTTGTAAGCCAACCGTAAGGTTGCCTAACTTGACGCTGTCGGCTGTGAAGCTATACTGTCGGGTGTACTAAGCCTGTTTTCGACACCCCAATGGGTAGTAGGTCATAAGGCACTTGCCACAAGCCGTCGCGTAGAACGTTTGAGCGAAAACAGGACTGTTCCTACAGGTTGTGTGCGATTTGCCAATGACCACAAGCTGTTGTATGGTGTTGTATGGAAACATCTGTTCTATGTCGAAAACAGGCTAAGCCTGTAGAATTTTCAGTACACCCGACAAACATTGCGCCATGCATGATACGATCTGGGCGGCTCGTTCGGAATCGCGCATGCAAGACTCGTATATTCGTGTAGGTTGGTCATGTCACGACATGTTTCGCTCGCAACCAGGCAGATTTGCTCCACACTCATGCCAATCCGTACTTCAGCCGATATTCTGTCACTTGGTCATTGGGAAGGGTGTCATTCAGTGCATAACCGTGTTCTCATCATCCGTTCCGAACCAGCGTTGACTTCGGAACTACTCATCCAGACCTATCGCGACCGGGGATATTCGGTGGAAGTTGTCACAGCGAGGTTGCCCCGCGAAGATATTCTGCGCGCCGCCGGGAACAGTCAAATTGCGGTCGTCGAACTGCGCAGCGATGATTCGTCCATGTTCGAGTTGTGCGAATATCTGCGCGCTCATTGGACAGGGCCTTTGCTCATTCTCACCTCAGCCTTCGCCAACGCGGATGTCGTGCGCGTCTACCAGATGGGCGCCGACGGACATTACCCTTACCCCTGCAACATGCGTGTGGTCATGGCGCGCACCGAGGCGCTCCTGCGCCGCTCGCAGGGAAAACTCCGGATCGAAGCGCGCCACTAGCGTTGGCCTTCATCCCTGGATACCAGCTCCACTGACCGCACGCCATCATCCGTGTCCTTCCGCGTTCACCCGCCGCACGCTCCGCTGACCGCCCGCCATCATCCGCGTCCATCTGTGTGAATCCGTGTACCAACTCCTGTTGCATCACCCACGCCGGTTCTTGTAAGCAAATCGTAAACCAAAAACGGTTGTTGGGCGTATGCCGCCGTGTTACAATCATCCTGACAGAGCGTATCGTTTTTTTCTGTGTATGGGCATGGGCCGCAGCACAGATTGTATTTCAGGAGGATCACACATGAATCGCATGATTGGCACAGCCAACCAGCAAACAGCCAGCAAGCCGCTCACCTTGATGGTGCGCACGCTGCTGATGCTCGCCTTTGCCGGCGCTCTTTTCCTGCTTCCCGCGGCGCCGATTGCACTGGCTGGCAATCCCGACACGCCGCTCGACATCCTGTACCAGGTCGGCACCTGTGAAGACCCCAACTATGCCATTGCGGCCGCCGGTGTTGGACTCAACGGCGCCACCTCTGGAACGATGTCGCTGACCCTTCCGGCCACCGCCACCGTGGTGCGGGCTTATCTCTTTTACGTAGGCTACGACTCCACAGATACTACTGGCGGCGATCCGAATATCACCTTCCAGCGTGATGCACTCGCCATCAACCCGGTGGTTGCCATTGACCAGGGCGGCCCGGCCTTCTGGCAAACATCCAAATGGGCCTGGGCCTTCCGCGCTGATGTCACCAGCTACATTGCCGCGGGCGCCCACACCTACACCATTGCCGGCGTGAACGCCTTTACGTCGCCCGTTCTGAAGACTGAAGGCGCCCAGTTGGTAGTCGTCTACAAGGATGTCAGCGCCGGCGCCCAGGCGGTTTATCTCTACGCCGGCATGGACATGGTGCAGACACGCACTGGCCCGCCCGCAGGCGCCGGCTCGATTCCCGTGGTGGTTGGACCTTTTGACACGGCTTCCGTCGTGCGCACCGTCAAGCTCAACACCATCGTGGGCGGCGGCAACCTGAGCCCGGTGAACAACGAATCAGCGCTCTGGTACTCCTCCGGCCTCGTAGCGCCTCCAGGCGACATCTACGGCGCGACGCTCATTGCCAACAACCCGTTCGTCGGCGCCCAGGGTAACTACTGGGACAGCCACGCCAGCACCGCCAGCCTGCCGATCGGCGACAAGGTTGTGGCGGTGCAGGTTGAGTCCAAGGACCTCAACGGCGCAGCGCTGGAATGGATTGCGCAAACGGTGGAAATCCCGCTGGCCTGCCCAACCGTCCAGGTCACCAAGACCCTCACCAGCAATAACTATGTGCTCGAAGGCGGCCAGGCTACCTTCCGCATCAATGTGGCAAACACCGGTAACACCAAGCTGACCGTTGTCCACCTGCATGATGCCTTCGACACGGTGCATCTCAACTACAACACGGCGAACCCCACGCCCAACACCTTCAGCGAGCCGTTGGGCGCCATTGACTGGACCGATTTGACTGCCGCAGCCCCCAACGGCTTCAATCAGGACTTGATGCCGGGTCAGCAGTTCACGGTTACGGTCACGTTCGATGCGGCCGTGGCAAACGGGCTGCTGCCGGTTCTCAACACGGCGAATGTCGTCACCTCGACGACCAAAGACGAGAACGATCGCAACCCACCGCCAAGCACCAGCACCACCCAGGTCATCATCGTCAAGCCCTCGATCCTGTTGGAGAAGACCGTAACAACCCAGGCTGGTAGCTGCCCCGGCGTCGAAAATCTGGACGTACCGATGGGTTCCACGGTCAAGTACTGCTACCGCGTCACCAACACTGGCGACACCTACCTGGTCAACATTGTCATCACGGACGACAAGATTCCCGGCACGATCGGTGTCATCCCTGGCCCGTTGGCGCCCGGCGCAACCTCGACCTTTGTCTCTGTCACAGCCGTGATCAACGCGGATACGCTGAACACCGGCGCCGCGACCGGTACGCCCAGCACGTCGGGCGGCGCCCCTCTGCCCAACATCCCGAACGTCACCGACACCGACCCGGCCAATGTCCGTGTGACCGGCAAGATCGGCGATTTCGTCTGGAACGACCTCAACAATAATGGTATTCAAGACTCTGGCGAAACCGGTCTGCCGAATGTGCTGGTCAACCTGTATGCGAACAGCAGTTGCACGGGTACCCCCTCGGCCACGCAGACCACCAACGCCAGCGGCTTCTATCAGTTCACCAACCTGCTGCCCGGCAACTACTGCGTGCAGGTAGCTTCCGGCAACTTCAGCGGCGCCGGGCCGCTGGTCGGCTGGAACACCAGCCCCAAGGACCAGGGCGGCGACGACACCAAGGACTCCGACGGCGATGTCATCACGCACAACGCGCCGGTGACGTTGGCTTCGGGCGCAACCGACAACACGATTGACTTCGGCTTCTGGAACCCCAGCAGCCTGGGCGACTTCGTGTGGAACGACGTCAACGCCAACGGCATCCAGGACAGCGGCGAGGTTGGCATCAGCAACGTCAAGGTGAATCTCTATAATAATGGTACCTGCACCGGCACGGCGCAAGCCACCACCAACACCAACGCCAGCGGCCTGTACTCCTTCACGAACCTGATCCCAACCACCTACTGCGTCCAGGTAGACAGCACCAACTTCAGCGGCGCCGGCGTGCTCTTGGGCTGGAACAGCAGCCCCAAGGACCAGGGCGGCGATGACACCAAGGACTCGGACGGCGATACCGTCACCCACAACAGCCCTGCCATCAGCCTGGCGGCGGGCGTCAACAACCCGACGATTGACTTCGGCTTCTGGAACCCGTCCACCCTGGGCGACTTCGTCTGGAACGACATCAACAGCAACGGTGTGCAGGACAGTGGCGAGACCGGCGTTAGCAATGTGACGGTCTACCTGTACAACAACGGCGCCTGCACCGGCAGCCCCATCAACTCAACGACCACGAATGCCAGCGGCGCGTACAACTTCACGAACCTGACGCCCGGCGCCTATTGTATCGAAGTCGCCAGCATCAACTTCAGCGGCGCCGGGCCGTTGGTCGGCTGGAACAACAGCCCCAAGGATGCAGGCGGCGACGACACCAAGGACTCCGACGGCGACGTCAATCACCGGTCGCCGGCCCTGACCGTGGCCGCGGGCACGACCAACAACACGATTGACTTCGGCTTCTGGAATCCCAGCAGCCTGGGCGACTACGTGTGGAACGACATCAACGCCAACGGTATCCAGGACGGCAGTGAAGTTGGCATCAGCGGCGTGACCGTCAACCTGTATGCCAACGGCGTCTGCACGGGCAGCCCTCAAAGCTCGACGACAACGAACGCCAGCGGCGTCTACGGTTTCAGCAACCTGGCGCCCGGCGCCTACTGCGTCGAAGTAGCTTCGGGCAACTTCAGCGGCGCGGGCGTACTGGTTGGTTGGAGCAGCAGCCCCAAGGACCAGGGCGGCGATGACACCCGCGACTCGGACGGCGACACCGTCACCCATCGCTCCCCGGCCATCAGTCTGGCTGCCGGCACGAACAACCCGACGATTGACTTTGGCTTCTGGGATCCGAGCAGCCTGGGCGACTTCGTCTGGAACGACTATGACGGCGATGGTATCCAGGACGCGGGCGAGCCGGGCCTGGCCAATGTCACGGTCAACCTGTTTGCCAACGGCACCTGCACCGGCGCCGCGCAGAGCACCACCACGACCAACGCCAGCGGCATCTACGGCTTCAGCAGCCTGGCGCCTGGCGCCTACTGTGTACAGATTGTCGGAACCAACTTCTCCGGCGCCGGCGTGCTGGTGGGCTTCAACAGCAGCCCCAAGGACCAGGGCGGCGACGACACCAAGGACTCGGACGGCGACACCATTACGCACAACAGCCCGGCGATTACGCTGCCGGCTGGCGTTGATAACCCGACCATTGACTTCGGCTTCTGGAAGCCCGGTCAGATCGGCGACTTTGTATGGAACGACATCAACGGCAATGGTGTGCAGGGTGCGGGCGAAGTGGGCATCGGCAACGTCACCGTGCGCCTCTATCCGAATTCGACCTGCACCGGCTCCCCGCAGGCCACCACAACGACCAACCCCAGCGGTCTGTACACCTTCTCCAACCTGCCCGCGGGCAGCTACTGCATCGAAGTGGTCACTGCGAGCGGTGTCCTGGTTGGCTGGAACAGCAGCCCGCAGGACCAGGGCGGCGATGATACAAAGGACTCGGATGGCAACCCCACCACGCATATCGCGCCGTTGACGCTGACGCCGGCGCAGACCAATACCACCATTGACTTCGGCTTCTGGAATCCCTCCTGCCTGGGCGACATCATCTACACCGATTCCAACGGCAACGGCGTCCAGGATGGCTGCGCTGACCCCAATAACCCGCTGAGTTGTGCGGAGTCCACAGGTATCAGCGGCGTTCCCATCACCGTCTCAGGCCCCAACGGCTTTAGCGCCTCCTTCCTGAGCGGCAGTCTGCCGGCGGGCGTTTATCGCCTGAACGACCTGCTGCCTGGCGCCTACACCATCAGTGTCCCGGCCTCGGTCAGCCCGAACTTCATCCGCACCACCGCCAGCCCACGTGTCATCACGCTCACGGCTGGGCAGTGCGACCTGTCGGTTGACTTCGGCTACATTGGCCCCACCGGCATCAACCTGCAGCGCTTCGACGCCGCCTGGCAGGATGGCGTCGCCACCCTGGTCTGGCAGACCGTGGGCGAAAACGGCGTGGATGGCTTCGATATCTACCGTGCGCCCACCATCGACGGCGAGCGCGAGCGCGTCAACGACACCCTGATCGCAGCGCAAGGCGCTGGCGCAGTCTACACCTTCGTGGACGCAACGGCCGTTTCGTCCAAGGACTACTACTACTGGCTGGTCACCCGACCGGGCGATGAGGTTCTCGGCCCCTGGCGCTTGGCGCCGGCCGTTGGCCCACGCATGTTCTTCCCCAATATCCTGCGCTAATCTAGCGCCTGTCTTGAGCTAGAGACACCCGGGGTCCGCAAGGATCCCGGGTGTTTTTTGTTTTTCGGTAATTGCTCAGGAGTCAGGCAATGCTTTTTCCTGGGCAGCAGTCTCCCGAAGGTACTACGCGCCTCGATAGCTCAAAGACCGCGGGTACCATTGTAAAACAGACCCGCCTTCCCTAAACTGTGATCAGAATCAAACGCTCAGGCGCACCTTTTGGGGAGAACCGATTCATGGTCACGGTTACCTATCGCATCAGAGTCTGCGTTACTGTCACTTTTTTGTTTGGCCTGCTGGCCGCCGTCCTTCGTCCACTGCCTGTGATGGCGTCAGCGCCGACCACGAGTATGGCGTATCGGGTGACTGTGAACCGCGCCGGTATGGTTCGCCTCACTTACGCCGACCTGGTCAACGCCGGCGTGTCAGTGGCAGAGCTGACGCCGCAGCATCTGCACATCACGCATGGATCTCCCGCAGTGGAAGTAGCCAGCGAGATCACCGGCGCCAGTGATGGGCGCTTCGATCCGGCCGATGAGATCCGCTTCTACGCCCTGGCCCGCGACAGCAAGTATGGCGATACAAATACGTACTGGCTGACCCATGACAACACGGATGGCCTCCGCATGAACGTCCGCAACGGCGCTCCTACGACCGATCCAGCCCCGTCCTCCTTCCAGACGACGGCGACGTTCGAGCAAGATCTGCTCTATCGCTCCTCGCTCCCTTTCCTGGAAAATGCCGACCATTGGTTCTGGAACGGCTGGGCCGTGGAGACAGGACACACCCAGACCATCTCCTTTTCGCTGCCGGTGACGAACCCTGTCGCGGCTACGGCCAGCCTCCTGGTCGCTTTCCAGGGTGAGTTCTTCTCCTACATCGTATCGCCTGACCATCACGTGCAGGTTGCCCTGAACGGACATAGTCTGGGCGAGGCCACCTGGGATGAAGCCCTGCCGTTCAACAAGACCTTCAACTTCGACGGCGCCTGGCTCCTGAATGGCGACAACACCGTGGCAATCACCGCCTTTGGCGACACCGGGCTGGCAGTTGAGAGCGGCTACGTTGACTCCCTGACCCTGACCTATCAACGCACCTTCGACAGCGCGGGCGCGGCGCTCTGGTTCGATGCCGATAGCGCCGGCGCCTGGCATTTGCAGGCCACTGGGTTCAGCAACAGCCAGGTGGCCGTTTATGATGTGACCAACGCGACTGCTCCCCAGGCCATCAGCCAGGTGCGCGTGCAGCCGGCAGGCAGCGCCTTCACTCTCGATTTCAGCGATGTCGTCAGCGCAGAAACGCACTACGTGGCGCTTGACGCCTTTGGCTGGCTGACCCCGGTCGCAATCCAGGTTGATTCGCCGTCCGATTGGCGCAACAGCGCCAATGGCGCCGATTACATCGTCATCAGCTATCCCGATTTCCTCAGCGCCGTGCAGCCGCTGGCCGATTATCGAGCGTCCACCGGCCTGCGAGTCCAGGTGGTGAACGTGCAGGACGTGTACGACGAGTTCGGCGGCGGCCTGTTGAGCGCCGAAGCCCTGCATGATTTTCTGCAATTTGCCTACACCCAGTGGACGCCCCCAGCGCCCCGCTACGTGCTCCTGGTCGGCGATGGCACTTACGACTTCAGGGACGTGGCGGGCCGCGGCAATCAGATCTTCATCCCGCCCTACCTGGCGCTGGTAGACGTCCTGAACGGCGAGACAGCCACCGACAATGGCTTCGTCAACTTCGACAGCGATCCGTTGCCCGAAATGGCTATCGGGCGCTTTCCCGTCAAAACGGCGGCTCAAACCACCACGATTGTCAACAAGGTGTTGGCCTATGAAGCTACGCCCGTCACCAGTGATTGGATGCGCAAGGCCGCGCTGGTCGCCGATAAATACGATCCGATGGCCGGCGATTTCGCCGCGCTGTCCGATGAGGGCCTGGCCTACTTTCCTCCGGAATACAGCGTGGATCGCATTTACTTCAACACAGCAGCCTATCCAACGGCGCAGACGGTCAACAGCGCGATCATCAACGCGGTCAACAATGGACGCTTCTTCATCAACTACACCGGCCATGGCGACAGCCGTTCCTGGGGCGGCTCGCTCCTGCGCTCCCTGCACGTCAGCAACATGGTCAACGGCAATCGCTTACCCATCATCACCACGATGGGATGTGAAGTTGGCTACTTCATTTTTCCCTATTACGATGCCTTGAGTGAAGTGCTCCTCACCCAGGCCGGCGGAGGCGCGGTCGCCACCTGGGCCGGCAGCGGCAAGGGCACTTCGATCGGTCAGCAGTGGCTTTACAAGGGTTTTCTGAGCGCCGTATTCGAGCAAGGCGTTGGCGAGCTTGGAACGGCCGTTGACCTGGCAAAACAGCATCTGTTGACGAATGCACCGCAGTGGGTCAGCCTGGTTCACACCTTCCATCTCTTCGGCGACCCGGCCCTGCGCTTCCCCATGCCGCGCGCAGAAACCTCCGTGACACTGACAGCCACCCCGACGCAGCCCCGGGCCGGCGAAACGATCACCGTCGCCGTCACGTTCGCCAACCAGGGACAACTCATGGCCCGCAGCAGCCAGGTCACAGTCACGCTGCCCTCGGAAGTGGTTGGCGGACATTTCTACACCGAGGGCAACCTGGGTGAGGCCCAACTCAATGGCGCGCAGTCTGTCTTGACCTGGTCGCTCGGCGATTTGGCCCCCGGTCAAACTGGGTCACTTCACGTTGTCGGCGCCCTGACCGCCGCCGTCAGCCCTGGGACCCCGCTGACCATTGTGGCGCAGGCGGAAGCGACCAACCCGGACGGCAATCCGCAAAACAACACATTCGATTTGGACGTGATCGTCGGTCAGATGCAAGGAAGCCTGGGCGGCGTCAATTTCGTGGACGTGAATGGCAACGGGCTGCACGACGGCGGCGAAAGTGCAGGTTTTGCTGGCATCCCGGTGATTATCCTGAACGAAGGCGGAGCCATTGTCAGACAAACCACTTCCGACCAAACGGGCGCCTGGCGCGTCGATGGACTTGATCCGGGCGTCTACGTCGTCGCTGTTGATCCCCAGGGGCGGGTCATCACCACGGTAAGTCAGGTTCAGGTATCGCTGCAACCTGGCGCCTCGGTGATGGGTATTGACTTTGGGTTCCTGCAGCCCACAGCGGTCATGATTGTACGCTTCGAGACGATCGCCCACGGGCGCAACATCCTTGTCAACTGGTATGCCATCGGGCAGCATGGCAATGAGGCGTACCGGGTGGAACGCTCTGTGCAGGCAGAAGATGGCTTTGTTCCGATCAGTCCGCTGTTGGTCGGCGCGACGCATCCCGACGGCTATTTCTCCTGGGAGGATGACCAGGCGGAAGCAGGGCAGGTCTACTGGTACCGGCTCGTAGTTCAACCTGGCGACACCGTGGTGGGGCCGGTGACTGGCTCTGCTGGCAGCCAGCGTCTGTTTGTCCCCCTGATCAACCGCTGAAAGCGCCGGCGGCATAACCATGATGCATCGAAACGGGCGGATCAACCGCCCGTTTTTTTGTGGTTACTGGAAGCATTGCAGCGCCTGCGCATGCAAGGCAGTGTCCACAGTCGCCCGCAGGACAGAATTGACGCAGCAAGCACTTTCGCTATAATATAGAATCATCTTGTCGAGATTGAATACATTGATTCCGGATAGTCCGGATCATGACATAGAGGTAACGAAAGGAGTACGAACCATGCTTTTCGTGCGCGAACTCCAAGAAGGTGAACGTCAAGTTCTTGATACAGCAGCCAATAATGCCTCTCTGGATTGGTCACAGCGTGCTCGCATCATCCTGCTATCAGCAGCCAACAAGACCGTTCCTGATATCAGCGCGGAAGTGGGACTGCATCCCATCAACGTGCGCAAATGGATACACCGCTTCAACATGCGTGGCCTCGCTGGTCTGCGTTCTGGCAAATCGCCTGGGCGCCCGCCGGTATTCTCTGAAGTCAAGCGCCAGGAAATCGTCGCTCTGGCAAACACTTACCCGCGCGACATGGGACTGCCTTTCGATCGCTGGTCGCTCCAGCGCCTGCGCGAACATCTAATGACGCACAGCCTGGTAGAGTCAATCAGCGCCGAGACGGTTCGCCAGATCCTTCTGGGCTGAACCGCCGTGAGTCTTGCATCCGCCGTGAGTCCCCAGCCCTGCCCACCAGGCAGGGCTTTTTGTTGTCAGGCCGCCGGCCGCAGCCAGAACCCCATTCGTGCTGCCTGGTACTACCGCGCTATTGAGTTCGAGAGCAGACATCCATATTATGTAGAATACCAGGAGATTGTTATCTCTTTTTGACTCACATGCCCAACCTTAGGAGGAACCATGCTGTTTGTACGCAAGCTCACAGAAAGTGAGCGCCAGAAATTGGCAGATGTTTCAGTCTCTCAAGCTGCCTATGATTGGGCGCAGCGCGCGCGCATCGTTCTGCTCTCGGCCCAGGGTCGCACTGTGCCAGAAATCGGCGATGAGGTGAATCTACATCCGATCAACGTCCGCAAATGGATTCACCGTTTCAACGGGTACGGGATCGAAGGGCTGCAGTCTGGTAAATCGCCCGGCCGACCGCCTGTGTTCTCTAAAGAGGATCGCGATCGCGTTCTTTCTACTGCGCGCAGAAACCCTCGGGACTTAGGACTTCCTTTCGACCGTTGGTCGCTGCAAAGACTGCGTGACTACCTGATTGAAAAACAACTCGTGCCATCCATCAGCGCGGAGACGGTGCGCCTGATCCTTTGGTCGCATGGCTTGCGCTACAACATGCGGCAAGAATGGAGAACCCCGTTTACGTTTGCCTGGCTGGAAGAGTTCGAAGGTGTGCGGGTTGGCGCCGCACGATAATGGTCGCTCATCTCCTGTGTGGGCTGGTCGGCGCGTCGATGTTCCACCCCCGGCCACTTGCGCTGACCAGCCGCACTTCTGTTCGTCGTCCTCGTATTCGTTCTCTCGCTAAAATCCTCGTTTTGTAAGTTTCTCGAGCCGTCTGCTCCGACAACCGATCTGTAAGCCAAAGGTAAGGTAAAGGCGTTGACTTCACTGGTAAAGTAGCCTACAATTAAATTGCATGGCTATCAAGTATAATCAGCCAGGCAAACCCCTGAGCCAATGCCCTACCTGGATTGAACAAGCTGCTCTTTGAGCGCTGTTTGGAGATACTTACAGATGATGCGAAAGTCAGTCTATGTGATTTTCATGCTTTGCTTCATGATCGGAGCGATGGGGCCTGCTGCCATTGGCGCCGAAGCCGGCGCAGCGCTTGTTGGACCTACGGCCCCGGCTACTGGCGTCAGCTATCGAATTCAGGTTGCCCAGGAAGGCATGTATCGCCTGACCTACACCGACCTACAACTAGCCGGTTTGCCGGTGGATACACTCGACCCGGCCCAGATACAAATCTTCGTGGGGGGAGTGGAAATCGCCATTTTCGTGGCCGGTGAGGGCGACGGACACTTCGACGCCAGCGACTATGTCGTTTTCTATGGCAAACCTGTCCACACGTTGTACACTGACATCAATACGTATTGGTTGGTGTTTGGCGAAGCCAACGGCCTGCGCATGACCCAACGCGATGTCACACCGGCCGGCGGCGCGCCGCAGTCCGCCTTCGCTACTACAGCGCATTTCGAAGACAACCAACTGTACGACAGCAAACTGCCGAATACGGAAGGCGGCGATCACTGGTATTCTTCGAACTATTTCTTCCTGCTCTGTTCGGCGCCCAACGTCTGCCCGACACAAACGCTCAGTTTTCCCATGAACCTGCCTGGCCTGGCCGGCGGCTCCTTTCCTGCCAGCCTGCATGTCGCCAT
Organism: Anaerolineae bacterium; assembly: GCA_041918575.1. GTDB lineage: Bacteria > Chloroflexota > Anaerolineae > SSC4 > Amarolineaceae > Amarolinea. Next base: position 26,494 of record JAYRVL010000608.1, read on the forward strand.
GCGGGGCGCCGTGGCGAATCCCTTTGTCAATCCCGATCACCTCATCACCTTCTACATGAACGGGACCCTGCTGGGCGATGTTTCATGGGACGAATACGAACTGAGCAACTCCAGCCTCGCCTTCGATCAGTCTGTTTTGCAGATTACCAATACCGTCACTGCCACCGCCGTAGTGGTTGGCAGCGGCGTTCAGGATCAGATCTACCCCGACTGGTTCGAACTGAGCTATCATGATGCGCCAGAAGCGCGCAATGATGTGGCCCGCTGTGACGCGGATACCGCTGGCGCCCTGGCATTTTCGATCAATGGCTTTTCCGGCTCCGATATTCACGCCTTCGATGTTACCGACGCCAATCACCCCACGCGTCTCCTCAACGCGGCGGTTGCTGGCGCACAGGCCCCCTTTACCCTGCAATTCACCGACGTGCGCGCCGCGCCCAACAGCCGTTGTTTCAGTTTGACCGATACCGCCTTCTCAGCGCCGCTCAGCATCACCCTGGATACTCCTTCTGACCTGCGAGCGCCAACGAACGGGGCTGATTACCTGGTCATCACGCATCATGATTTTCTGGCCCAGGCCATTCAGTTAGCCAACTATCGCGCCAGCCATAATCAGTACGTCACCGCCGCGGTGGATGTGCAGGATATTTACGATGAATTCAGCGCCGGTCTGATGAGTCAACAGGCGATCAAAGATTTCCTGACCTTCGCTTACAACAACTGGCATCCGCGCCCACAGTTCGTCCTCTTGATGGGCGACGCAACCTACGACCCCAAGGGCTTCAGCGCCATACCCGATCAGGTTTTTGTCCCCGCTTTCCTTGCCATCAGCGACTCCTTCATGGGAGAAACGGCCGCGGATAACCGCTATGTGGATGTAGACAATAACAAGATGCCCGATATGCACCTGGGACGCTTCCCAGTCAACACCGTGGCTGAGGCTCAAGAAATGGTGGATCGCGTCATCAGCTACGAGGCGCAGACGCCCGATCAGACCTGGAATCGCCACGTCATTTTTGTGGCCGACGATACCGATGGCGCCGGCAATTTTGCGGAACACAGCAACCTGGTTGCAGATCATATCTTGCCCGCAACCTTCACTCAATCGAAACTCTATTTCCGGATCAACTACACCAGCAGCAGCGCCCTGCGCACGGCGCTCCTCAATGGCTTCAACAGCGGCGCCCTGTTCATCAACTACAACGGTCACTCCTCCATTCCCTACTGGGGCGGTGAACGCTATCTGCGCACCAGCGATATTGCCACCCTGACCAATGCCGGAAAATGGCCGGTGATGCTCCCCATGACCTGCCTGGAAGGTTACTACATCGTACCCGGCTACAAGTCCGAAGGCGAAACCGTCGTACGCACCCTGGGCCGCGGCGCCATTGCCAGTTGGTCCCCAACAGGCCTGGGCGTGGCAACCGGCCACACCGAGCTTTACACCGGCTTCTACGAGGCTATTTTCGAACAGGGTATTTTGCAGCTCGGTCCGGCCACCACCGCCGGCAAGCTCAAGCTGTTCAATACCAGCAGCCCCTTCAAGGAGCTGCTGGACAACTACATCCTTTTCGGCGACCCTGCGCTGACCCTGGCGGTACCCGCGGCCGATCTTGGCATCAGCAAGTCCGTGGAGCCGGCCGGCCCTGTAGCGCCAGGGCAGCCGCTGACGTACACGATTACCGTGAGTAATACCGGACAGTTGAGCGCCGGCGGTGTGCGCATCACCGAGACGCTGCCTGCAGAGCTGAGCAATGTGGCTTGGAGCGCCAGTCACGGCGATGTCGTCCTTGAAACGGGCAGCAACCTGGTCTGGACCGTCGCTGCGCTGGCGGCCGGTGAACAACGCACCATCACCCTAAACGGCGCCGTCACCAACACGATTACGTCAACCACGATCATCACCAACACCGCGCAGGTGAGCGGCAACCCGCCCGACCGACGTTCAACAAACAACAGCGCCACGGTGACAACCCAGGTGGCAACGGGCGCCTCGGACGTGGGCGGCCTGGTGTGGGCCGACATCACCGGCGACGGCCTGCCCAACGAAAACCCACTGTTGGGCCTGCAATCCTTTGTCATCGCCGTTCTCGATCAAGGCGGCGCCACCGTGGCCACCACCCTCAGCGACAGCAGCGGTCAATGGCGTATAGATGACCTGCCGCCCGGCGCTTACAGCGTTCTCGTTCAAGCGCAGCCCGGCTATGTTCCCACCACGCCCACGACCCGCGCCATTGTCACGACGCCTGGTCAGAATCAGCTCAATCTAAACTTCGGCTATGTCGTTCCTACCGGGATTGGACTGAGTTCATTCACGGCCAACGTCGAAGGAACCCAAGTACGAGTGGCGTGGACGGCGCTGCGTGAATCATCCATTCTTGGTTACCACGTGTACCATGGCTTGACCGCAAACGGGCCGCGCACCCGAATCACAAACGACATGATCCCGGCCCAGGGCAGCGCCAGCAGCTATGTCATCTTGCACCCCACCGGACATAGTGGAGAATTCTACTGGATCGAAGCGCTTGGTCCTGGTGAAAGCGCCTGGTATGGCCCCGCAGCCGCGCAAACGCAGAATTGGCGCTATATGTTTTTGCCCATTGCGCAACGTTAGCCTTTGGCCTGCGTCATAGAAAGAGGTAATATCGACGCCGCATCGTTGCCCTGCATCGCTGCCAGGCGCTGGATCGTTCATCGAATCGTTAGACAAGCGGCGATTGTCGGCAGGGCCGAGCCGACACTCGCCTCTGCCTTTTTACTGTCTACTCGTGGTAGACTGACATTGCCCGACTCAGGAGGTGGCTTATGACTCACCCGCGTTCTCCCCTGAAACTTCATCCGGAGGCTGCGCCGCACCCACGCGGATCTGCCCGGCAGATAATCCGTTCTCAGCCCTGGCTGCTGCTGTCCGGTGTTATCGTGCTCTTACTTGGCCTGGTGCTGCGACCCGGCGTTCCTTCGGTGGGCGCTGACCGTGCAGCGCCCTTTGGTATTGACGACGCGCCATTGCAAACCGTGCGCGAGTGGGGTACCTGTTACGACCAACTCGATGGCGGCTATGGTATCGTTGCCTCTGGAATCGGTCTCGATGGATTGACATCAGGAACGATCAACATCACCATTCCTGGCAATGTGTTCAAGGCCTATTTGTATTGGAACAACGCCACTACCCAGATCAATGGCTCCAACTTCAATGTGACGCTCAACGGTACACCTGTCACGTCCGACGGAGATTACTTTGGCAAGTGGAGCAGCGTCCTCTATAGCCATGCCTATTGGGCCGACGTAACAGCCCTGGTCACTGGCCCTGGCGCGTCCAGTTATCTCATCTCCGGTGTCACCATCGGCTCCTACAGCAACGGCGCGGCCCTGGTGGTGGTCTACAAGCAACCCCTTCGCCTGCCGCACCACGTCTGGTTGAACGAAGGTCTCGACATCGCCCGCGGCCACTTCGGCCCGGCCACCCTGGCTGCCGGAACCGACCCGACCGAATTCTCAGGTGTAGACGCCAACGATCTGACCCCGCCCGGCGCCCCTCGTCAGGCCCTCACCTGGTCTATCGCCGGCGGGGTGCAACCCCCGCAGAACTCGGGCCTGTGGGGCCTGCAGGGCATCACCGGCACCTTGCCCATCACGTCCGATCTTTTCATCACCGGAACCCTGATCGCTAACAATCCATACGTTGCCAATCGCGGCAATTACATGGATGTCTACAGCACAACCATCACCGTACCGGTGACAACCACCTGGCAATTGCTGCAAGCTGAATCGAGCGAAACCAATTCGCCCGATTTAGAGTGGATCGTCCAAACCTTCGAGATCCCGCTCAGCGGCTGCGCCTCGACGCCGACGCCGACGCCGACGGCAACCAACACGCCGACAGCTACCCCTACGCCTACGAACACGCCGACAAGCACCCCGACGCCAACGCCGACGCCGACCGACACCCCCAAACCGCCGACGCCGACCCCGACGCCGACCGATACCCCGACGCCGACCCCGACCCCGACGCCCACCAATACCCCGACGCCAACGCCGACCAATACCCCAACCCCGACGCCAACGCCGACCAATACCCCAACGCCGACGCCGACGCCAACCAACACACCGACGAACACCCCGACGCCGACGAATACCCCGACCAACACGCCGACGCCTACCCCAACGCCGACCAACACGCCGACGCCGACGCCTACCCCAACGCCGACCAACACGCCGACGCCGACGCCTACCACCACCG
>JAYRVL010000609.1:0-7265 GCA_041918575.1 Anaerolineae bacterium
CGAGGTCCGCCGCGCCGGCGACGGGAACGGGTGATGACGCACGCGCCGCGGCCGGTTTCGACAACGCCGGTGGCATTGAACGCGGAGCGATCCACCCCTCCCGCGCCGGCGGTCGCGCCACGACCACCGGCAACGCCCGTCGTCGCCGAGAAGGAAACGGAGAAAGCGCCAGAACGCAAGGTTTTCATCTATACGTACACAATCTGGAACCGCTCTACCAGTCCGTAACGATACCAAAGGCCGGCATCGCCTACCAGCCAATGGACAAGCCAGCATCAGAGTCTGTAAGGTCTGTAAGGTCTGTAAGGATGGTGACATGAAAGATAGGATGCGTATCGTCGAGGAAACGTTGGCGAGATTGATCAGGCAAGCGCGTGCGCAGGGGTATCTAACCTACGACGACATCCTCAATTTGGTACCGAACGCAGAAAACAAGGTAACCGAGCTAGAAACGCTGTTTGCGCAGCTACAGGAGGAGAATCTACCAGTTTACGAAACAGAAGATGAGGTGATGGTGGCGCTCGAAACCTCCGATGGCGATATAAGTGCTGTGCAGGGGGAGGAGCACGCCTCTGTTACAGATGTCTTCGCTAACCTGGGCGCCGGCGATATTACCGATCTCTATTTCCGCGAGATGAGCAAAGAGCCGTTGTTGACCGCGGATGAAGAACTTGTGTTGGCCCGCGCGGTGGAATCGGGACGCCTGGCCCAGCAGCGCCTGACCCGGCCTGAGCCTCTGTCGGTGCTCAAACGCCGTCAACTGCGTGTACGAGTCGAAGAGGGCGAGCAGGCGCGGGCGCGGCTGATTCAGGCCAACACCCGCCTGGTCATCAGTATTGCCAAGCGCTATATGGGCCAGGGGGTTCCGTTTCTGGACCTGATCCAGGAAGGCAACCTGGGGCTGATGCGAGCCGTGGAAAAGTTCGACTATCATCGCGGTTTCAAGTTCAGCACCTACGCCACCTGGTGGATTCGCCAGGCTATTAGCCGTGCGGTGGCCGACCAGGGGCGCACCATTCGCCTGCCGGTCCACATGGGTGACAAGGTGCGCCAGTTGTACCGGGTTCTGCAGGAAGCGGAGCAGACATTTGGCCGCTCCGGTACAGCGGAAGAGATTGCAGGCATACTGAAAACCACCCCAGAACGTGTGCGTTGGCTGCTGAAGGTGTCCCGCCATCCAACATCGCTGGAACAGCCGGTGGGTGAAGAAGAAGAACGCGAGTTGGGGACGCTGATCGAGGATACCGAATCCACGCAGCCCGCCGATGCCGTGATGGACTCGCTGTTGCGCGAGCGCATGGAGCAGGTTCTAATCACCCTGCCGCCGCGTGAGGCGCGTATTCTGCGCTTGCGCTATGGGCTGCACAACGGTCGCACCTACACCCTGGAGGAAGTGGGGCGCAAGATGGGACTGACGCGCGAGCGCATTCGCCAGATCGAAGCGCAGGCCCTCAATCGGCTGCGCCATCCCTGCCGCAGCCGCCTGCTGCGCGATTACCTGGAATGAGTCATGACACGCCTGCGCGCTGATTGCCAAAAGCGCGCAGGTGTGCTACACTTGGCCCGTACCGCCCCCATAGCTCAGAGGATAGAGCGTCGGCCTCCGAAGCCGAAAGCGCAGGTTCGAGTCCTGCTGGGGGTACACCGCAAAAAATAAAAGAGATCAGCTCCGTTGGGGCTGATCTCTTTTTCGTGCTTGTCCACCCAAGGGGCATAAGCCCTAGCCTGCGTATGAGGTGCGTGGGCGGTAGAACCAGCGCGCGAGGATGATCCCAAACTCGTACAAAATGTAGAGCGGCACCATCACCAGGGTCATGTTGAACGGATCGGGCGTGGGTGTGATGATGGCCGCAACCAACGCCAGAATGACCACAGCGTAGCGCCGGCCGCGTGACAACTGCGTTGGACTGATGATGCCCAGCCGCGCCATGAACGCAATGAGGAGCGGCGTCTCGAAACTCAAACCGATCCAAACCACGAAATTGAAGACGAATGAGATGTAGTAGTCAATCGCATACTGGGGTTCGATCAGATCGCTGAGAAAGTTACTCAGGTAAGCCAGGGAAAATGGCAGCATGACGACCGACGAGAAGGCCACACCAACGGCAAACAAGATCGTGGCGGCAGGAATGACGAAATAGAGCGCACGTTTTTCACCGGGCTTCAATCCCGGCACGATAAAGGCGATGAGCTGATAGACGATGACCGGCATTGCCACTACCAGGCCCAGGATCAGGGCGACTTTGAAGTAGACAATGATGTTTTCGGCCGGGCGAAGCGACTGCGGTCGCGCGTCGCCCATCGGCAGGATCAGGAGTTGCAGAAAGGGACGAGCAAACACCGCCCCCAGCACAGTGCCGCCCAGCACACCGGCCACAACCTTGATCAGGCGGCTGCGCAGCTCAGCGAGATGCCCCATGAAGGACATCACGGCTTCATGGTTGTTCAGCGTGGTCATGAACGTTGTCACTCGCTCCCGGTGCGGATGTGGTTTGGGTAAATCTGACGCCCGCAGCCGTTGGCTCCGACGGCCGCGGCGCAGTCGGGCTTTGAATCTGCTGCTGAATGTCGGTCAGCGGTTGAGCAATGGACCGTTTGGCCTCTTCCAGCGGCTGCATCGTGCGCGCCACCTCCGCACGAATCGGTTCGGTCATCTGCTGAAGCTGACGAAAAGCCTTGCCCAAAGCACGCGCCGCCTCGGGCAGATCCTCCGGGCCGAGAAAGATCAGTCCCAGGATCAACACCAGAACCAACTCGAACGGGCCAATGCCAAAAAGGTTCATAGGATTCGATCTTCGCCTATCAGAAAAATGTGCAACTGCGCCGGTCCGGCTGCTCCCCGCACCGGCGTCTGCTCGATGTCCATACTCAGGCTCGGCCCGGCGATGATGGTCATGTCGTTGTGCAGACGGGCGGCCCAATCTCCTTGCTGCCGCGCCGCGGCCAACCACCCGGCAAACGACGGCGCCAGACAGGTCACCGGTAAGAGGATGATCTGCGTTTGCGGCCAGACCGCCGCCAGCATATGAGCCGGATCCGGGTAGCGGACGATGATGCTGCCCTGGTCAGCCAGGCCGGCCAGCCCAGAGATCAGGCCCAACCACACCGGCTTTTCCTGACGCAGCGCCGCCCGCTGGCCTGCGATGGTCGCGTCCGGCGTCAGCGTCTCGATGCCGAGCATCTGCAGGGCATCCAGCAGGCCGGGAATGGGCAGATCGCCCTGCGGCCATACCAGCACCTGGCGCGCCTCGGCCGTGCGCAAGAAGGAGAGAAGCGCCAGCCGCGCCGCGCCAATTCCCATTTCGCAGGTGACGACAGCGCCTGCCGCGGTAGCGGCCGCGGTGAAGTTCGCCAACAAGGTCGCGGGATCCACACTGGCGGCCGTTGGCGCCAGCGGCAAGGAGGTCGGCGGCCATGGGCCTGCCGGCGCTGCTGGTAAGGCAGCCAGGATGGCGCGGCGCGCCGCGTCAGACATGGGGCGCTCCCTCCGCGGCTGGCGCATGCTGCCTTGCCCATCGCCGCCGAAACGTTTCTGGGGCCGGCGCCGGCAGATCGCGGCCGGCGGTCCAGCGCCAAAGCCAGGGCGCCAGCCAACGCCGTGAATGCTGCGCGCCGACCAGGAGCCGCCCCAAACGATTGATGGCGCTGAGGGTGGCAAAGTGGCCAGGGGTGTGCAGCATCCGCACGAACCACTGCCCGGTCGCGCGGCCCACGGTGAAACCGCTGCGGTCGCGCGCGGCCAGCAGGTGGCGGGGCAGGTCAATGCCCACCGGGCACACCGAGCGGCAAGCGCCGCACAGGGTGCTGGCATCGGCCACATCGCCGAACGGCGCAGGCAGGAGCAAGGGCGCCATGGCCGCGCCCAGCGGGCCAGGGTAGCTCCACGCGTAGGGCTGGCTGCCCACGCGACGCGCCACCGGACACACGTCCAGGCACGCGCCGCAGTGAATACACGAAAGCAGCTCCGCCCCTTGTGTGTTCAGCAGACGCGAACGCCCGTTGTCGAGCAGAATCAGGTGAAACTCACGGCCGGCCGTGGCCGCGCCGCTGAGCAGCTCCACGTAAGTGGTCGTCGCCCGCCCGCTGGCGCTTGTGGCATGCACGCGCTGCAGCAGCCACAAATCCTCCAGGGTTGGCACAATCTGCTCCAACCCCATGATGGCTACCTGCACCGGCGCCAGGGCCGCGGCCAGGCGCACATCGCCCTGGTCGTTGAACAGCGCCAGGACGCCGGTCTCAGCCACCGCCAGGTCAACGCCCATCACGGCCAGGCTGCTCTGCAGGGCCACCTGGCGCACGCGTCCACGGATGACGTGACTGGCCGCGTCCGCATTGAGGAACACGGGCATATCGAGCCTGGCGTGCAGCGTGCGCACAATGTCATCAATGCGCAGATGCGCGGCGCCGGCGTTGGGATGCGCCGGGCGCTGACCGCCGAGCGCAGCCAGGAATTCGCCCTGGTTGGTGAGAGACAGGGTAAGAGCGCTGCGCTGCAGCGCCTCGGCCAGGCCAATCTCCAGCGGCAACGCGGATGGGGTCTGCAAAACGTGCCCGCTGCCAGATCGCCGCGCCAGGTCCACAATGAACTGACACGCCTCGGCGCTCGTGCGCGCCCAAAACACCTGGCCGCCGCGGGCCAACAGGGCGCTCTCCAACTGCTGCAAGTAGGTTCCCAGGTGCGAGAGGGTCTGTCGGCGCGCCGCCTGGCTGCGGGCAGTCAGCTCAAGCCAATCAGATTCAGCGGCAATGCCCGCACGACGCCGCGCGGCGATGACAGCGGTGGTGTGCATGAGCGCGGAGCGCTGGCTGTGCAGGCGCAGCGTCTGGCGGCTGCGTGCTCGAAACGAGACCGGTGTGCGTGACATGGGCCAGAGTATACCACGGCAGACAAGGCTTGTCTAAAGGAGCCTTTAGCGATCTTCATCGTCGTGCGCGTCACGCGAACGCTGCGAGCAGAACGCCTGCGCTCCCAGCCTGTAACGCTCTCCGCTGTCTGTTTGTAGGCGAATCGGATTCGTGCTATAATTCACCACGCAGGCCAGGGAAGGGGATTCCGTGGCGTGTTCACCCCTCCACAGGTCATGAACCTGAGAAAGACGAACCCGGGGGCGCGCAAGCCGGGGACACATACGGGGACACATAAAGGAGAAGGCAATGCCATCATTAGGCCCGTTCGAACTGATCATCATTCTGGTCATTGTGGTCATCTTTTTTGGCGTTGGCAAACTCCCCGAAATCGGCGGCGCTATTGGCCGCAGCCTGGCCGAGTTTCGCAACGCCAATCGGACCGATGACAGCCTGGCAAAAACGCCGCCAAGCCCGACCACTCCCTGATTCGAATCTCAATTCATTGACCAGGGCGCAGCAGGCGCTGGCCATCCACCCATGAGAATCCTGACCTACAACATCCATCACTGGAACGGGCGCGATGGCCGCGCCGACATCGAACGGCTGGCCGATGTCATCCAGCGAAGCCGGGCCGACCTGGTTTCGCTGAACGAAGCGGTGCATCCCGTGCGGCGGCGCGGGCGCCTGGAATTCCCCCTGGCGCAGTTGGCCGCGGCCGTGGGCATGCACTGGTCCTTTGGCAGCAGCAGTCGTCACATCGAAGGGGTAGACTGGCGCGGACCGGTCGGTAACGCCGTCCTCAGTCGTCACCCCATCCACGATTTTCACAATCAACTCTTGCCGCGCTTGCCCGGCACCCAACAGCGATCTGTGCTGCTGGCGCACATCACGGTCGAAGGGTGGCGTCATGCCTTCACCTTCGGGACGACACACCTGGATCATGCGCTGGAAGCCGTGCGTCTGTGGCAAATTCGCGGCCTGTTGCGCGAGGCCCGTGACTTCCAATACCCGCATCTCATTGCCGGCGATTTCAACACCCATACCCCGCGGCGTGAACGCTGGGTGCCGGCCACCCTCTCGCATCTGCGCGAGGCCGGCTACGTGGATGCTTTTGCCCTGGTGGGTCGCGGCGTGGGCGCCACCTTCCCGGCGCGCCGCCCCATCTTTCGCATTGACTATGCCTTTGTTCCCACACGTTGGGCCAACCGCCTCGTCTATGCTGAGGTACTCGACAACGATCTCACGCGTATCGCGTCCGATCACCTACCCCTGTTACTAGAGTGGGACTTACACTCGTGCTTCATGCACTAGCGTTCAATATCCACGGCTGGAAGGGCATGGATGGGCGGCTCGACGTAGAGCGCCTGGTGCGGATCATCGGCGGGGCAGCGCCCACGGTGGTGGTCCTGAACGAAGTCTACCATCCCTGCGCTCAACCCCACCTCGCCCAGCCACTCCTGGCGCACCTGGCCGGCCGTCTTGGCATGAATTTCGTCTTTGCCCCCACCATCCCCCCAGGACCTTGTGCCGACCCCCACACGGCTTTCGGCAACGCCATTCTCAGCCCTCATCCCATCCTGGCGTTTGCCGGCCATCGGTTGACAACCCCCGCCGGACATCCGGCGCGCGCCCTGCTCGAGGCGCGCCTGGCCCTGCCCACCCGCGGTTCTCTCACGGTTTACGCCGCTCACCTCGATCATCTGAGCGAAATCGTGCGCCTGGATCAGGTGAAAGACCTGCTGCTGTGGACAAGCCGTGACCGCGGGCGCTCACATCTCCTGCTGGGCGATCTCAATTCCCTGGCGCCAGGAGATTATGTAAATCAAGAGGATGCCATCGCCCGCCTGCAGGCCGATGCCATCGCCGGCCACCTGGTGCGCGACGGCATGCAGGCGCTGCCGCGTCTGCTCAAAGCCGGCTATCATGACTGTTTCGCACGCGCGGGCCACGGCGCCGGGCTGACCTATGGCACGACCCACGAGAAGGTTCGCATTGATTACTGCCTGGCCGCCGGCCCCCTGGCCGAACAGGTCACGGCATGCCGCCGCCTGGACGACGATGATGTCCGCCTGGCGTCCGATCATTTCCCCATCCTAACCGAGTTTGTGTGGTAAGAGGCGCCAATGCTGCCGTTTCCTCGTCTTGCGCTTGATCGCGCGTCGTCACGTCAGGGCTTCAAGCCAACCCATCTAATCGTCCCAGGAGGTTCTCAGTCATGTCCGAGTCACGTTTCATGCTCAGCCAGAAGGATATTCCCGCGAATTGGTACAACATTGCCGCTGATTTGCCGGGTCCCCTGGCGCCCCCCCTGCATCCCGGCACGGGTCAACCCATTGGTCCGGCCGATCTAGCCCCGCTCTTTCCCATGGAGCTGATTCTGCAAGAGGTCAGCGCCGAACGCTACATCCCGATCCCCG
>JAYRVL010000610.1:0-4927 GCA_041918575.1 Anaerolineae bacterium
ATCGGAAAATCCAACCCCTCTGCGCTGCAATAGGGATTGAGCAGCTCATCGGCATCGGCGCAGTGGGCCGCGTTACACGTACCGTCGTCCACGTCGTTGGCCGAGTTTACGGTGAACACGACAGCCGGCGCGTCCTGGGCCGCGGCCAGCGGAATGGCGACCCAAACCAGGCCGAGCGCCAGCAGCAGGCTTGCCGTAATGACGGCGCGTCGCAAGGACGATCCCTTCATCCAGGCGTCGAATTGCCCTGAATGAAAGTTATTCATGGCGTGAATGATGATGCAACGCGGGTGCTGTGTCAAGACCCGTCAGGCCATTGGGCGCATCTCCAATCTGAGGCAAACCGACCTGATTCAGCATTCAGCATTCAGCATTCCTCGCGCCTTTGGGGCAGATTGTCAGTAGGTAGATAAGCGAAGTCAGCCATTTCAACTGGAATTGCTGGCGATATTTCCCATCCCTTGACTCGATGTCATATCAGGAGTATAATACTCGTCAGATGACATCTTGGAGGTGATCGTATGACACGCTTTGTCGGTCGCGGACGTGAACTGGCGGCTTTGGAGGAGATGTGGGCGCGGCCAGGCGCTCAACTCCTGGTCACTTACGGTCGGCGTCGCACAGGCAAAACGGCCTTGCTCTTGCGCTTCGCCCAGAAGAAACATTGCCTCTACTGGCCGGCCAGTCAAAGCTCAGCGGCGTATCTGTTGCGCAGCTTCTCCCAGGCGCTCTGGAACCATGCCAATCCTTCCATTCCGGTCGCGGCCGATTTCAGCTTCGGGCACTGGGAACAGGCGCTGCGTTTCGCTGGAGAACTCGCCGCCCGCGACCGCCTCTTGCTCATCATTGACGAATTCCCCTATGTGGCCCGCGCTGATCCCAGCCTGCCCTCCGTGCTTCAGAATGTTTGGGACCATCACCTCAAGGAGACCTCGCTCTTCCTGACCCTCACTGGCAGCCACATCGGCATGATGGAGAACACGGTGCTCAGCTACAAGGCGCCGCTGTACGGCCGGGCCACCGGCGTGCTGCAGGTCAAGCCCATGCCCCTGGCCGATGCCCGTCAGTTGCTGCCTGCCTACAGCACGACACAAGCCGTGGAGGTGTATGCGATCTTGGGCGGCATTCCCGCCTACCTGGAGCAGTTCGACGACAGCCGATCGCTGGAGTACAACATCCGTACCCGCATCCTGAGCCTGACCAGTTTCTTCCTGATTGATCCACTGTACCTGCTCAACGAGGCGCTGCATGAGCCGCGCAACTATCACGCCATCTGTGCGGCGATCGGCGTGGGGGCCAGACGACCGTCAGACATCGTCGGCATGACCGGTCTGGAGCGCACCAACCTGCCCAAGTACCTCAATACCCTGCAGAACCTGGGCTTCCTGGAGCGACGCACCCCGGTCAGTTGGCGGGAAGGGGGCAACGGGCGGGGCATTTACGTGATCAAAGACCACTATTTGCGCTTTTATTTTCGCTTCGTGCAGCCTCATCTGGCCGACCTGGAGCGCGGCAACCTGGATGGGGTTGTGAACCGGATCATGAGCCAGTTGCCGGCCTTCGTGGGCAGCCCGACCTTCGAGGACTTGTGTCGGGAGTGGGTGCTGACCAAAGGCGTGCGGGGCGAACTGCCCTTCCGGCCGGCCAGGGTTGGCGCCTACTGGGATGACAAGGTGGAGATAGATGTGGTGGCCGTCAGCCCCAGCGAGCGCGCACTCTTGTTCGGAGAAGCAAAGTACACGGGTGCGCCGGTGGGTGAAGACATCCTGGCTGATTTGCAGGCCAAGGTGCAGGCGCTGGGGCCGCCGGCCGGTTGGCAGGTACACTACGCGCTGTTCGCCAGGTCAGGTTTTACGGCGGGCCTGCAGACCCGCGCGGCGCAGCAGCGAGTCATCCTGGCCGACCTGGAACAGGTGGCAAGCATCTGACCATGTTTGGGTAGGCGCGATTTCTATCGCTCTTGCTTGCAGATGTCACCCTTCATCAAGCTCTATGTCGAGACGCAGCGCTGCCGGCGTGCCCAGGGCGGCGATGACCTCCCTGGCAATGCGGACACCTTGATCTACGCGTGCGGCCGGCAGGTCAACGCCATCCGCGGCAATCCGTCGAATCGCATACGCGCCGAACTCAAGCCGGCGCGGGTTGTGGTAGACGATTTCGATCTGGCGCCCTGCAAACTGCGCGGCCACAGCCGCCTGACCCCGCTCATCGAACTGCGCCGCGACCAGCTTCGGCGCCAGCGCCAGGTCGCCCAACTCGCCCCGCACGCCAAACACCTCATTCAGCAGCGTCAGCAGATACCAGCTTGCCGAGCCGGTGAGCCACGGGTACAGGCCGCGGCCCCGCTCGCTGATGTATTCCGGCAGGCCGGGGTAAATGCGGGCAGTTGCGAAGTCGGCGCAGTGCTGGTAGATGCCGTCCAGGACGCGGAAGCCCTCACGCACCAGGCCCCGCCGGTAGAGCGCGTTGGCGTACATCACCGCCATGTGGCTGAACATGGCGCCGTTTTCCTTGTGGCCGAACGCAAAGCCGAAGCAGCGGCCAAGATTGAACTGCATCCCGCCAAAGTCGGTGTTCAAGCGGTAGCCGCCCAGGCGATGTTCGTACAGGTAGCGGTCGGCAGAACGAACGATTGCCTGCGCCTGCGTATCGGAGGCGATGCCGCCCATCAGCGCGAAGACCTGCCCGGTCAGCGTCATGCGCACACCGTGCGGGCTATCCCCTTCGACGCGCTGGCCGTCGTTATCGTAGTAACCGTTGAACCAGCCATACCCGGCGCGGTCGGTGATCCATTCGTGCTGGCGCAGGTGGGCCGTGAGCCAGTCGGCTTTGGCGGCCAGGTCGCGGCCCAGGTCGGCCGGTCTGACCTTGATCTTGTCGCCGGAAATGGTGTGGGTACACGTTGCGAAATACCGGTGCAGGCGATTCTGCCTGGCCGCAACGTCGGCGTAATTGACCGGCTCGGCCAGGGTGTCGAGCAAAGGCAGCAGTTCGGCGGCCAGTTGCACCTCGGTCACGCCCAGCCGGCCCAACGCCAGCACGAGCTGGCCCAGGTCGGCCAGGTTGCCCGCGTAGAGCGCGCTGAACGCCACGCTTTCTCCCCGCTCGCGGGCCATGTCCATGCCATCGTTCCAGTCGGCGCCTTCCAGCAGGATGTTGCCGGCCGCGCCCGCGTTGAAGAACGCGGTCAGGTGCTGCACCAACAGGTGTTCGAGCACGCTGCCGCGCGCGATCTCGCCCGGCCGCGTGCGCAGCAGCGTGCCCTGCTCCGCTGACCAGGCTTCATCATGCGCCTGACAGCGGTTGATGTGCGCGTCCTTGAAATAGGTCTGCTCCTGGAGCAGAAAGCCCAGGTCGCCGCTGCGGTCAATGTACAGCCGCGTCGTCAGGTAGGGCCAGGCGCCGTGATCCATCCAGACGCGCGGGATGTTGTTGCGGTCGGCCATAAATTCACCGGGCCGGCTGCCGATGATGGTCGCGTTGCTGCCGTCCATGCGCACGCCCGCGAAGCTGCTGAACAGCAAGTCATGCACCGGTTCCGGCTCCAACATCAGCAGCGCCAGGCAGTCCTGCCAGAGATCGCGCCAGCCGCGGCCCCCGCGGCCGTAGTCGTGATAGGGCACGAACGAGTTGCCGAACAACCGGCGCAGGAACGGCTGCACCGTCACCCACTTCAGCCAACCATCGAAGCGGGGATCGGCGGTGTGGAAGGTCAGCGGCGCCACCTTCGCCTGCCAGTGCGCGCGCGTGCGGTCAAGCCATTCGGCGAAACGGGCCGCGCTGCCGTAGCGTTGGACCAGTTCATCTATACCGGCTGAAGCCTCGATTCCGGATTGTTTGAACCCGTCCGCTATACCGGCTGAAGCCTCGATTCCGGATTGCTTGAAACCGTCGGCCAGCACGGCCAGGATCAGCACGTAGGCGCGTGACTCGCCTGGGGCCAGGGTGATATCGGCGAAGCGCAGCGCGCCGATTGCCTCATAGCCGTCTACGGCGCTTCCCGCAGGCGCGCCGGTCATGCCTGGCTGCACCACGGCCGCGGGCCATTCCAGGTTGCCGCCCTCGCCGATGAAATCCTCGACCACGGGGAAAAAACTGCGCGGGGGCGCGCCGTCCCCTTCCGCGCCCAGCACCGCGTAGGTGACCGTATTGGGCCGGTGACCGCGCTCGTCGAAGGTGAGGGTCGGCTGCACGGTCACGCCGTGGCGCACGGTGCGGATGCGGTGCAGCAGCGAAGTGACGTGCCGGTGATCGCGCAGGTTGTCGGCCGAGCGGCCGTAGATGGGAATGGCCGCGGTGGGGGTGAGCGTGAGCGGTCTGTCGCTGGTGTTGGTCAACACGACCTGCATCAACTCCACCTGGTCGGAACTGGCCGGAACGAAGTTCGTCACCTCGGCGCGCAGCCCGGCGGCCCGGCTCTCGCGAATGACTTTGTGCCACAGCAGCCCGGCTTCCAGCGCAACGTCCTGATTTTCCGCCTCTTCCGCCTCTGCCAGTTGCCGGGCGGAGTTTCCCGTGGCGGACCACGGCCCATAGCCGGCGATGCGAACCCAGAAGTTGCGCGCCGAACGGGTGTTGTGCAGATCCTCGACCGAGACCGGGAGGGTGAGAAAACTGTTCTGTCCCGTCTTACAGTCGCCGTGCAGCGTCGGCGTTATCACCGACATCATGCCGGCCTCATTGACCAGCGGAAAGTAGAGGTAACTCGTCCGGTGCGGCGCGTCCAGGCGAAACGCGCCGTTACTGCCGCCGTTATTGTTGATACAACGCCAGCCGGTTTTCATGTCTTCGGTCATGGTTTTGGCCAGTCCACTCCTAGTCCAAACACAGTTCGATCCGCCGAATCTCGCCATTGCGAATCCTGGCGGCGTAGGGGGCCGGGATGAGGCTGCCCGGCAGGCTGCGCTGATCGCCATCGGCCATGTGC
>JAYRVL010000611.1:0-1820 GCA_041918575.1 Anaerolineae bacterium
GGCCAGGACGGCCACCTGCCAGCGTTCGGGCGGCGCCAAATCGCCCGTTTGGTTGAAAGCCAGGTAGTCGGCCGCCAACTGGCCGGGCGCACGCGCCACCGGCACCCGGTAACAACCAACATAATACGCCCCCGCCAGGTCGGCGGGCGTCGGCAGCACGGCCACCAGCACGCGCTGATGGCCCGGCGCCGGCAGATCGTTCATGTCGAGCGGTACAGGCATACAGTCCTCCTCGAATCAGCGTCCTGGCAACTAAGTCGCTTGCACGCTGCCTTTGTTTCTTCCCTGCGGTTTTGACATTCTGATTTGTTTGCAGTAATCTGTCCGCAGGATGCGGCTGCGCCTGACGGCGCAGAGTCACTCGAGATACCTGAAAAACACTTGAAGATTACTTGAAGATCACTTGAAAAGGAACACGTGTCACATGCGTATTTTGGTCACTGGCGGCGCCGGATTCATCGGCTCGCATGTTACAGATGCAATGCTGGCTGCAGGTCATGAGGTCGTCGTGATAGACAATCTCAGCACGGGCAAACGCGCCAATCTGAACCCAGGAATTGCGGCTTTCTACGAGCTTGATATCCTGGATGCGGCGGGTTTGCAGAAAGTATTTGCCGAGCACCGGCCCCAGGCGGTTTCTCACCAGGCGGCCCTGGCAAACGTGCGCGATTCGCTGGTCGAGCCGGCGCGCTACGCGGCGGTCAATGTCATCGGTTCGATCAATCTGCTGGAAGCTGCGCGGCGCTATGACTGCCAGCGCATCATCTACGCCTCCACCGGCGGCGCCTGCTACGGCGAACCGCTGTTCGTGCCGGTCACCGAAGATCACCCTATCAACCCCCTGGACCCCTACGGCGCCAGCAAACACGCGGTAGAGCATTACCTTTTCCTGTACCATCACAACTACGGCCTGCCCTACACGATTCTGCGCTATCCCAACGTCTACGGCCCGCGCCAGGACCCGTTGGGCGAAGCGGGCGTGATTGCCATCTTCACCGGCGCCATGCTGGAAGGCCGCGGCGTCACCATCAACGGCAGCGGCGAGCAGGTGCGCGATTTCGTCTATGTCGGGGACATTGCACGGGCCAATCAACTGGCTCTGAACACGCCGGGCAGCGGCGTCTACAACCTGGGCAGCGCGGTGGGCACCAGCGTCAACACCATTTTTGCCGAGCTGCAGGCTGCCACCCAGTATCCATTGGCCCCGCATTACGGCCCGGCCAAGCTGGGCGAGGTCACACGCACCTACCTGGACGCCAGCCTGGCGCGTCGCGACCTGGGCTGGGAACCGCAGGTGAGCCTGCGCGATGGCCTGCGCCTGACCGCCGACAGCTTCAGATAAAGTCTCGGTCTCTGTAGGTCCGGCCTCCTGGCCAGACGGCGCCGGCGCGGGCAAGCACGATATGTCGCGAACAGCGTCGTCACGCCGGAGGCGTGACCTACGGGGTGACGGCGGGGCATTTTTACGTCAACAAATCGGCCGGCAGATGCACGTAGCGATTGAGATAGCGAATGGAAACCCGCCCCGCAGCCGGCACATCCAGGCGTGAGATGGCCGTGTTAGCCAGAAAGTAAGCGACACTGTCCAACGACTGCTGACCGTAGGCCTTGAGCAAGCGATCGCTGAACGCGCCGTGCGTCACCAGGCAAACGCGCTCGTTCGCGCCCGCCCATGCGGCCAGACGCTCGATGACGCGACCGGCGCGCAGCAGGCTCTCCGGCCGGGTTTCGCGGGCGCGGCGCCACCAGCCGTCATCGCGCATGTCGTCCGGCAAAATCGCCTGCGGGAACTCGGCCTGTAGGTCGCTGCGCGTGCGACC
>JAYRVL010000612.1:0-2606 GCA_041918575.1 Anaerolineae bacterium
ACCGTCTCCCTGGGCGAGTTCGGCGCCACTGCGCTCATTGCCCGGCCGCAAACCCCCACCCTGCCGCTGGTCATCTACCGCTTCCTGGGTCAACCGGGCGCGCAAAACTACGGTCAGGCCCTGGCCGCCAGCACCCTGCTCATGCTCATCTGCGCCGCCGGCTTCGTTCTGCTGGAACGGGTGAGGTATGAAGAAGTGGGGGAGTTTTGAGAGACATGTTGACTGTAGATGGCGTATCGAAAACATTCGGGGCGGCGCCGGTGCTGTATGAAGTTTCGCTGACGGTGGCAAGCGGGGAGATTGCCTGCCTGTTGGGGCCGAGCGGCTGCGGCAAGACGACACTGCTGCGCATTGTGGCCGGCCTGGAGCAGGCAGACGCGGGGACAGTCAGCTACGACGGTCATGACCTGCTGGGGGTGGCGGTGCATCGCCGCGGCTTCGGGTTGATGTTCCAGGATTTTGCGCTTTTTCCCCATCGCAACGTGGCCGACAACATCGCCTTTGGCCTGCGCATGCAGGGCCTGGCGCCGGCCGATCAGCGCCGCCGCGTGGACGAAATGCTGACGCTGGTCAACCTGCCCGGCTACGGCCCGCGCCGCGTGCATGAACTTTCGGGCGGCGAACAACAGCGGGTGGCGCTGGCGCGCAGCCTGGCGCCGCAGCCGAAGTTCCTCATGCTGGACGAACCGCTCGGCTCGCTCGACCGCACCCTGCGCGCCGGCCTGCTAGACGAACTGCGCGTCATCCTCAAGCAGGTGGGGCTGAGCGCACTTTATGTCACGCATGACCAACAGGAGGCCTTTGCCATCGCGGACCAGGTGCTCATCATGAGCCAGGGGCAGATCGTGCAGCGTGGCGCGCCGGAGGCGGTTTACCAGCAGCCGACCAGCCGCTTCGTGGCCCAGTTCCTGGGTCTCACCAACCTGGTTGCCGGGCGCTGGGCGGTTGGCTCCCAGGGCGCGGTGGTGCAAACGGAGCTTGGCCCGCTGCAGATTTCAACGGCGCTGGCTCAACCGACGCAGGCGGGCAGCGCAGTCACGCTGTTGATCCGACCAGAAGCGGCTGCAATTGCGCCTGACGCCGCGCCTGGGCCGAACATCATCCGCGGCCAGGTGCTGCGACGCGCCTTCCGCGGCGGTCACTACGCAGTCGAATTCCAGCCAGAGGGGTTGGCGACGACCCTTGAATTAGAACTGCCGCTGACTGAAAACGCGGCCGTTGGCGCCCCTTTGCGTCTGGCGCTGGCGCCCGCGGCGCTCACACTGCTGCCGGGGTGAAGGACCGACTGTTCGAGCGAACACCTGTGCTATTTTGACAACTCCCGTGGTTTCCATTACAATACAGACCGCTGCCACAGTGGCAGATGCGCCACTTTGGATTGAGCACATTACGACCGGAAAGGACACAGAACGATGTGGCAGAGAATTACGATCGTCGGCAACCTCGGCTCCGACCCTGAAATGCGTTACACCCCTAGCGGCGTTCCCGTCACCAGTTTTAGCGTTGCCATCAACCGCAAGGTCAAGCTCCAGGATGGTTCATTGCAGGACAAGACCACCTGGTTTCGCGTCACGGCCTGGCGGCAGTTGGCGGAGACATGCAGCCAGTATTTGAGTAAAGGGCGCATGGTGTTGATCGAAGGCGAGGTGGAAGGTTCGGCCTACATGGCGCAGGACGGCACCCCGCGCGCCTCGTTGGAACTGACCGCGCGTGATGTGCGCTTCCTCGGCAATCGCAGCGATGCGCAGACCGGAGGCGCGCCGGCAGGCGCGGGAGCGCCGGCCGGAGGCAGCGGTGCTTACGGCGCAAGTGCGCCGGCCGGAGGCAGCGGCACTTACGGCGCAAGTGCGCCGCGCGCGGCGCCGCGTCCGGCCCCGGCCGCGCCGGGCGCGCCGGGCAGCTTCGGCCCGCCGCCGCCTGAAATCCACGACGAAGAAATCCCATTCTAACAGGCATTTGCCGCAAGAACCACGGCCCGGTCATCTGATCGGGCCGTGATCTAAAAGGAGTTGACTATGCCAGCCAATCACCCGCCGGGGGCGCCGCCGCCTGCGCGCCAGTTCAACGTGGAAGTTCCCAACAATCTTGAGCTTGTCTATGCCAACTTTGCCATCATCAACCATGCGCCGTCGGAGGTAATGATTGATTTTGGCCAGTTGATGCCCAATTTGCCACAGCAGATACGAGTGCGCGCCCGCGTCATGCTCACCCCTATGAACGCCAAGCTGCTCCTGCGCGCCCTGTCTGATAACCTGGTAAACTACGAGCGCCGTTTTGGCGAAATCAAAACGCCGCAGGACTTCGACCCCAGCCAGGGATTCCTGGGCGGCGTGCAGTGGAAAGTGGGTAATGAGTCAAGCGAACCTGGATGAGATCTTTTGGCGAGAGGTCGCTGAGCTAGAGGAGGCAGAACAGATGCCGTACATCACCAGTGTCGAACGAATTGGGATGCAGAGGGGCCTGGAGCAAGGAATCCAGCAGGGAATCCAGCAAGGCGTGCAGCAAGGCGTGCAGCAAGGCGTGCAGCAGGGTCAGGCAGAAATGGTGTTGCGTGTGTTGAACCGACGCTTCGGTGCGATTTCTGCTGACCTGACGGCGTCCATTTG
>JAYRVL010000613.1:0-3163 GCA_041918575.1 Anaerolineae bacterium
ACCGCGGGCGCAGTTGGCAGAATCTGTCCGGCGCGCTGGGTCTGCAGCCCGGCGTCATCCTGGATGTGACCGCGCTGGCGGCCGATCCGGCCGAGCCGGGCGTGCTCTACGCAGCCACCGGTTTCTGGGTCGGCAGCAGTCAGATGCGCTTCGCGCCGGGCGGTGTTTTCATCAGCGTGGACAGCGGCAGCCGCTGGCAGCCGCTGCCCGGCCCAGACGGCCAACCGCTGCAGTTGACCGCCCGCGTCACTGCGCTGCTGCCCGCCGTGGGTTCCCCGCTGAGTGTGCGGGCCGTGACCGACCAGGGCGTACTCAGCCTGACCCTGGACGATGCCGAGGCGCTGCTGAGCCAACTCGCTGAGGGCGACCCGGCGGCGCAGGCCTGGGCCGCGCGGGGCCTGGGCATCCTGGGCGATCCGCGGGCCACCGCGCCGCTGCTGGCGCGCCTGGCCGGCGACAATGCCCAGGTGGGTTTTGCCGCGGCTCGGGCGCTGGGGCGCCTGGGCGATGCGGCGGCCCTGCCCAGCCTGTTGGCATACCAGGAGAGCGCCGATGAGACGGTGCGCGTGCGTGCGACCCTGGCGCTCGATCTTCTGCAACCCAGGGCGACCGCGCCAACCCTGGGGCAGGTCGCGACGGTGAATTGAAAATCTCAGACGAAGAAGCTCACGCCCAAAACCCCCGGCCCGCTGTGTACGACAATGGCGGAGGGGACGTCGAGGATGGGCACGGAGGGTAGGTCGAGGGCGCGGCCCAGGTCAGCAGCCAGGGTTTGTGCCTGCTCCGGCGCATCCGCGTGCATGACGCAGAGATGGCCGCTGCCGTCGGTGGGGATTTGAGTCAGCACCAGCTCCTGCAGGCGGGCCAGGGCGCGCTTGTGGGTGCGTTCCCGTTCCAGCACTTCGACGCGGCCATCACGCAGCGTCAGGATCGGTTTGATCTGCAGGACGCTGCCGAGCAGGGCCTGCGCGCCGCCGATGCGGCCGCCGCGGGCGAGGTATTCCAGGGTGGCCACCACAAAGTAGATGCGGCCGCGTGGGATCAGGCCGGCCAGCCGAGCCTCGATGGCGTCCACGGTCTCACCGACCGCGGCCATCTGGCTGGCGATCTGCACGAGGGTGGCGAGCGGCGCGGCCAGCAGGCGCGTGTCGAGCACGCGGATGTCCGCGGCGGGGAACTCCTGGCTGGCGGTCAGCGCAGAACGCACGGTGCCGCTGACGTCGGCTGAGGGGTGGATGCATAGAATCGGCTCGCCGGTGGGCGCGAGGCGGGCGAACTCACGCACGAACAACTCCGGCGGCGGCGCGGCCGTCTTGGGCAAGGCGCGCTCACTGCGCAGGCGGCGCATGAAGGTCGCCTTGTCCAAGTCTACCCCTTCCAGGAAGGACTCGGTACCGAAATTGATCACCTGGGGGATGATTGGAATCCCAAGCTGCTGCGCCAGGGTCTCCGGCAGCGCTGCGGTGGTGTCGGTGATGATGTGAACCATGATGTTACTCCAAGAGTTGAGGCCGAATGAATTCGGGGCCGGCGAATGAATTCGGGGCCGGCGAATGAATTCGGGGGCGGCCGAATTCATTCGGCGGTATCAGACGCCGCCCTGCTGCCACCGGTCGCGCCCCACAAAATCGCCGCCAGCATTGACGTCCCCCTGCACAAACGCACCCCCGCCGGTATCCACGTTTGCCAACCCGACCGCGCCGCGGCGCAGCCGCTCACGGTACGCCGCCGCCTGCGCCGGGTTGAGCTCCCCCACCAACTCGATCAGGCGCGCCACCTGCTGCCGCTTTTCCGCGTACTCCAACAGGTGCTGGATCTTGGCCGTGCGCGCCATGCCCGCGCTGAACTGATCGTAGACCGGCCGGAAATAATCGAAGCAGAGGGTCGTCAACTCCTCATCGGACAGCGCATCGGTGAGCAGGGCGCGCACCGCACGGGTGTCAGTTTCAGAAGGGCGGACCGGTGGAGATGGGGGCGGGGGATCGGGCGGCGCTGAGAACGCCAGATCGTTGAAACTGCGGCCCGCGTGCTGCAAGGCCAAGCGGTTGAGGTTGTCAATGACCTGCGCCCGTTCCGCGCGCAGGGTTTCCGTGTCGCCAAAGCGACGGGCGCTGCGCATGTTTTCAGTCAGCCGCTGCTCGTAGAGCAGGACATCCCCATAATCGGCGTGCCCGCTGCCCAGCGCAGCCCGCAGTTGAGTCAAAGCCTTCTGATACGCATCGAACATGTCAGGCATCGGTATTCCCTTTCGCGTCATTCATGGCAGAAAATCCAAACATTCTTTTGCCACGAATGACACGAATTTCCACGAAAGAGAATTAGTGAAAATTAGTGAAATTCGTGGCAAGAAATCACTACAGATTCCTTCTTGCCCTGACCCCCCTGCGCCCTTGCGCCCTTGCGCCCTTGCGTTGAAAACTCCCCAGCGCTGGCATATGACGCGTTCCTGTCAGGCTGCAGCGCGCCAGGCGTGGATCATCTCCACATGCTCGGCATAGTGCTCGTACGTCACCGCCGCGATCCAGTTGCGCATGTGCTTATACCTTGCCAGCCACTCGGCCGGAATGCGTTGAATCATCGCCAGCAGCGCGGCGCGCGTCGTCAACAGCCCGCTGCGCACCTCCTCCAGCGACTGCTCCCGGCGCTGGCCGTACTGCTCCGCGTTCCAGGCGTCTATGTCGTAACGCTGCGGCTCCTTGACCCCGGCGATGACCTGCCGCGCCATCTCCGGCAGCACGCGCAGCGTCTCCTCCTGCCAGGAACAGAGATGCGCGGCCACATTCTTCAGCGTCCACTCGCCGGCCGCGCCCGGCAGCAGCCAGTCCGCATCGCTCAACCCCTCGACAGCCGCCATCAGCGCCTGCCACCCCGCCTCTTCCTGCGCCAAAATCTCCTCGTGCGTCATCCTCCCCCATCTTCCTCCTTCACCCTTCACCCTTCAGCATTCACCCTTCGCCCTTCACCAGCGCCACCGCCAACGCCTCATCAATCCGATCCACCGGCACGAAGGTCATGGCCTGGCGCACATCGTCCGGCAGGTCCTCCAGATCGCGCTCATTGCGCTTGGGCAAGATGATCGTGGTCAGCCCGGCGCGGTGCGCGGCCAGCACCTTCATCTTGACCCCGCCGATAGGCAGCACGCGGCCGCGCAGCGTCACCTCGC
>JAYRVL010000614.1:0-3172 GCA_041918575.1 Anaerolineae bacterium
AGGTCATCAGGCACTTGCCACAAGCCGTCGCGTAGAACGTTTGAGCGAAAACAGGACTGTTCCTACAGGTTGTGTGCGATTTGCCAATGACCACAAGCTGTTGTATGGAAACATCTGTTCTATGTCGAAAACAGGCTTAGCAATAAGCCCCTGCATTTTATGTTCCAATATCACTTGCTGATAGCGTTCACTTGCAATGGATTTAGCCAGGCGTGGGAATAGGAACATCCCCATTCTCGTAACGGCAGAACGCTCACGTTTGGCTGCGATCAGACCCGCATCGTTCAGGAACAGTTTGTGAAATGGGTGAGCCTGCTTGAGCTCTTCGATGTCTTGAGGACCATACCGCTTTACCGATTGCTGTGCAAAGCTCTTCAACAGGTCATAGACTGCCTGGCGCGTGGTTGAGTTCATCTATGGCTCCATGAATTCATTGGGCTCACGGTTTTCGCCACACGAATACTGATTCGTAGAATTCGCTCGCTCTCCGCCCGGTGCGACGGTTCACATGGCGCTTGAGCACGGCCTCGACTTCAACCCCACACAGCCTGGCGATTTCATCATAAAGCCCGAATTTGTCGCCGGCCACGACGATCAAGATACCACCTACCGGCATGGCTCCACAAGCGCGGCGGAAAACCTCTGCAATGGATTCCTGGTAGGTGCGTTGCGCCTTTTGACTGGAGCCTCGCTTAGCCGCGCCAATTTCTGACTCACTCTTATCCTGAAGTCGGAGCAGTTCATAGGCATAGCGATGCTGTTCGTGATAATCAATCAAGCCGACATACGGCGGGCTGGTAATGACACCATCTATAGGAGGAATATCGGCCAACCGGCTATCTTCGTGCTTGATGATCACAGTTGCGTCGGTACGTTGGCTCGCGAATTCCTCCAATCGTGCAATGGTGTCCAGGCTGTAATGCTTCAAGAATTGATAGGCCGTCGTTGTGGGCATACAGGTGCGGCTGTGCTTGTAGCACCAGTACGGCTCTGTCTGTGGAGCCTTCGGAAAATCCAGGTCGAAATGAGTAGTCAACCGCGCCGACCGTGCCGACCGTGAAAGGATGATCTTCAGAATCTCCTGATTCCGATAATTCTGAATCTGGTCACGATAGGCCAATAATTCTTGCAGCGCCTGCGGCGAAAACCAGCGCTGAAGATAGCCACTGGATGAAACCGGCCCATGTCCGTTACCGTTGCCAGTTGCGCTCCACAAGGAGAGCTGCAAGCTGCTGGTCTGAGTGACCTGTTGTGAAGCGTTCAGAATGTCCAGGATCTCCTGGCGCACAATTTTTAGATCGTAATGCTTGGTTTTTGCTGTGGCCAGGAGCGCATTGAAAGCCGAGACGTCATAGCCAATGGCATTGACGCCCAGCTCGTTAGCCTGCACCAACGTGGTGCCTGAACCTGAAAATGGATCGAGCACTGTCTGCCCTGGGCTGAAATACTTTCTGAGAAATACCTCGACCAATTGCGGGATGTATTTACCGAGATAGGGATGCAGGCGATGAACATGGCGAGTACGCAATTTTTCGGGTAAATCACGCTCGTGCCAGTTCAGATTCAACTCACTCAACGGCGTATCCGGCGTTACGCTGCTCGGTACGGTCGGCTCATCCGTGGTCGCGTACAAGACAACTCGTTGTTCTTCTCTGGTTGATAACATCATTCCACCTGCTATTGTCTCGCTACGCGCACCTTCTCGATCTTCGGCCCGCGCATCTGCAGGATGGTGAAACGCACGCCGTCGTAGACCAGCTCCTCATCAGCGCGGGGAATGCGGCGCAGTTGGTAGAGCAGGAAGCCGGCCAGGGTCTCGTAGTCATCACGCTCCGGCAGGTTGAGTCCCAGATGCGCGTTCAGGTCATCCAGCCGCGTCTGCGCGCTGACTTCGAACACCCCTTCGTCTGTGTTTTTCACCGGCGGTCCGTCAGTCACCCATTCGTCGGTGACGCGCCCCACCACTTCTTCGATCAGTTCCTCCACGGTCACCAGGCCGGCCGTGCCGCCGAATTCGTCAATCACGATGGCCATGCCGATCTGCTCCCGGCGCATCTCTTCGAACAGATCGCTGACTTTACGGCTGTCGGGCACGAAGTGCGCGGGGTGAATGATACCCAGGTCGAACAGGGTGCGCGCACGCGCCGCCGGATCGGCGGCCAGGGCCATCAACACATCTTTGATCGCCACCACCCCCACGATGTTATCCATGTCGCCGCCATAGACCGGGAAACGGGAATGGCGCGCCACGCTGAAGGCCTGCAGCAGGTCGTCGAGCGTGGCGTGGCGCTCGATGCCGATGATTTCGGGGCGCGGCGCCATCACTTCGCTGACATCGCGCTCGCCAAACTCGAACACGCGCACCAGCATCTCCTCCTGCGTCTGTTCCAGTTCTCCCCCAGCCTGGCTCTCATGCACCAGCATTTTCAACTCATCGGCCGATAAGGCCGAGTGGCGCGCGCTGGCGCCCTCGACGCCGAAGATGACAAGCACCAGGGCGGTGGCGGCGTCCAGAATCCAGATGAAGGGGCGAAAAATGCGCGTGAACGCGTCCATGATGCGCGCGGACATCAGCGCCGCGCGTTCGGGGTTGCGAATGGCAAAGGTCTTGGGCGCCTGTTCACCGAGCACGATGTGGATGAACGTCACCAGGGAAAAGGAGATCACCGTGCCGATGCTGATGGCGATGCCTTCGCCCCAGCGCGCGCCGACCAGGTGGACGACGGAAGGCTCGATCATCGCCGCGATGGTCACATCGCCAACCCAGCCCAGGGCCAGGCTGGCAATGGTGATGCCGAGCTGCGCCGCGGCAATGTAGAGATCGGTGTCTTCCTGCATCTTCAGCACCGTGCGCACAGCCTCATTGTTGGCGCCGGCCTGCATTTCCAGCCGCCCGCGGCGCGCCGTCACCAGGGCAAACTCAACCGCGACAAAGAAACCGTTAGCCGCAACCAGGGCCGCTACGGCCAGCAAGCGTGGGAAGAAAAAGGAGAATCCAGTATCCATTAGTTCAACTAAGCAACAGGGATGGGCAAGCAACGGCGCTATTATACCATAGCAGGCAGAAAAGGGAGAAGGGGAGAAGGGGAGATGGTCCGTTTCCAACTTGCCAACTCGCTTTCACAAAAGCTTGACCTGGGCTTGCGAGCGGGGTAAAATTGGGTCAATGAAT
>JAYRVL010000615.1:0-8763 GCA_041918575.1 Anaerolineae bacterium
CAGCGCCGTCAACCGCGTCTGAGACGGAACCGCACCCAGCGTCGGAAACTGAGCCTCAAGCAGCAGCGGACACCGAGCCAGATGCGTCGTCTGAGGCGACGCCAAAGACGCCGCGAAAAGCGTCGCTGAAAACGTCGTTAAGTATGGAAGGGCTGATTGCCCTGGCGCAGCGGGCGCAGGAGTTGGCGCTTTTTCATGCCGATCAGCAGTGTGGCGAGATCGAGCGCGACATTTTGCCGCGGCTGCACGCCATCCTCTCACGCCTGGTCACCTACTACGAGCAGCAGGCCCTGGAGATCCAGGAGCGCAGCGATGATCCTGACTATGCTGGCAATCAACGCCAGGCGCTGCGCGCGGATCTGCAGCGCAAGATCGCAGAGGAGATCGAGAATCATCGGCTGCGGGTGGCGGTGACGCTTTTCAGCCTGGTGCAAGTGCTGGAACCGACCTGGGACCATGCGCTGACCCTGCGCAGCAAGGCAGATGGGACCATCCTGAAGCTGCCGTTGACGCGCAATCTGTCCACGGGCAAGCTGACGATGCCGGTCTGCCATGCCTGTGATCTCCCCACGGCGGTTATTGCCGTTTGCGCGCACGAGCATGTGAGCTGCCCCACCTGCCTGGCTCATTGTCATGCCTGCGCCAGGGACATTTGCCTGGAGTGTGGGGTGCAGGGCTGCACGGTGTGCAAGCAAATGCTCTGTCAAGACTGCGCGGTCACCTGTCCGGCCTGCGGTCAGTGGGCGTGCCATGAACATACGGCGCGCTGTCTCATTTGCCAGGAGACCACCTGTTTTACCTGCCAGGACACCTGCGCGCAATGCGAGGTGCGGCAGTGCAAAACCCACCTGGTGGCCGATTATCTTGCCCCGGGCGCGCTGCTCTGCGCCAATTGCGCAGTTGTCTGTCCACACTGCCAGCGCGCCAGTCGTCAGACAGCCTTGTGCGATTTCTGCGGCCAGATTTTCTGCCAGGGCTGCACCGGCGCTTGCTCCGCCTGTGGCAAGGTCTACTGTCGGCCACACCTGCTCACAGATCGGGTCAGCGGCGCTTTGGTCTGCAAACGCTGTGCAGCGCCCTGCCCACACTGCGGCCTGGAAACAGCGTCGCTAACCACCTGCGCGGTGTGCGGCGTCACACAGTGTGCGTCATGTCTGCAAGGTTGCGCAGAATGTGGTACAATGGTCTGCGCTGAACATCGGGAACGATGCAGCCTGTGTGGGCGTTTCCACTGTGAACAGCACAGCGACCGCTGTCACATGGATGGCAAGACGGTGTGTATTGCACACAGCTTTGCCTGTCCGGTTTGCGGTGACACGGTGTGTCATGCCCATCAGAAGTTCTGTGTTGTGTGCAGCATGGCCTATTGCCCGGATTGTATCAATCTGGACAACAGCGTTTGCGCCACGTGCCAACAGTTGGAGGATGCGGCCCCAATCAACCTGGCGCAGGAACCGGTAGCTCATGATCCAGACGTGGCGACCCTGGCGACGGCCTACACCTGGCGCTCGGCCCGCAACCGCGCCCATACCGTCTATTTCGGCACGCGGCTGATGGGACAAATGACGCTTGTCGTGAGGCACGACGGCATGGTGGTGCATACGTCTCACGTCAAGGGGCTGGAATCGCTTATCAGGTGGGGGCGTCGTCTCCTGGGATAAATCGAATGGAACACGATCAATTTTTCAAGACGCTTCTGCGGGCGTTTCTGGCCGAATTCTTGGATCTCTTTTTTCCAGACATCAAGGCGCGGCTGCACTTGGATACCGTCAAATGGTGGGACAAGGAGCAATGGCTCAACCTCGATCTGGGCGAATCTCAAGAAGCGGACTTGGTGGCCGAGGTGGAGGCGTTGGGAGACGAGCCAGAACTGCTGTACATTCACATCGAAATCGAACGGCAGCATCGCCAAGCGTTTCGCCAGCGCATGTGGCGTTACTACGCCTGGATACGGATACATCTTCAACGCCGCGTCATTCCCATCGCGATCTATCTCACCAGCGGAAGCGGCGGCCTTGTGAGAGAAATCTACGAAGAGGGTGTGTTTGGCCGCAAGTACCTGGAATTTACTTTCGACTGTGTGGGGCTGCCGGATTTGCAAGGCGAAGTGTACATCAACCGTACCAATCCCCTGGCATATGCGTTGGCAGCTCTGATGCAGCCGCCGCAGGGCATAGATCGCATTGCCTGGAAATTAGCCTGCCTGCGGGGGATTCTACAACACGAACCGAATCGGGCACGCCAGAATGTCCTGGCGATGTGTGTCAATAAGTATCTGCCGTTAGCAGAAGTTGAGCAACGGAGGCTAGAGATGATCATGTACACGGACGCACAAATCGAGAAAGAGCTGGAGGAAATTGTTGCGGCATGGAAACAGCAAGAACGTGAACGCATGATGCGGGAGGCAAGGTCAGAAGGACTCGCCATGGGTCTATCTGAAGGGCACGCCAAAGGGCGCGCCGTGGGTATCAGTGAAGGCGAGAAACGCGGCTTGCTCTACCTGATCTCCATGCGTTTTGGCGATCAGTCAATTCCGGACACGTTGCGCGACATCATCATGAGCATTACCAGCGAGGAGGAAATGCTGCGGTGGTACCGATTTGCCTATGAAGCCGAGAGCTTGACCGAGCTACTACCGGATAATCACGGGAATGGACACAACGCCGAATCTTGATACCCAGGAGTTGATGGCGCGGGCGGCGCAGGCGCGCAGGCACCTTGAAAATTGCCAGTTGTGCCCGCACCGCTGCGGGCAAGTTCGGTCTGCGGGCCGCGGCGTCTGTCGGGTGGATGCTCGCACGTTCATTGCCAGTGAAATGCTGCACATGGGCGAAGAAGAGGCCATTCGACCGGCCCATGCCGTGTTTTTCTCCGGCTGTACGGCGACCTGCACCTTCTGCACTGCGGCGCGTTTCGCCTTTCGACCGCAGTACGGCGTGGAGGCTACACCGGAACAATTGGCCGCAGCCGTGCGCCGGCGTCGGGCGCAGGGGGCGCGCACGCTTGAGTTCGTGGGCGGCGAACCGCTGCCGCATCTGCCGTTCGTCTTGGCAACGTTGGCGTTGCTCAATCAGGAGGCCGATCAGACGCCGCCGGTGGTCTGGAACTCGAATTTCTACCAAACGCCGGAGGCGCTGGCGCTGCTCGATGG
Organism: Anaerolineae bacterium; assembly: GCA_041918575.1. Lineage (GTDB taxonomy): Bacteria > Chloroflexota > Anaerolineae > SSC4 > Amarolineaceae > Amarolinea. Next base: position 3,152 of record JAYRVL010000615.1, read on the forward strand.
CGTGGTGGCGCTCTATCTGCCCGACTTGAAGTTTGGCAATGACCGCTGCGGCCTGGAAGTGGGCGGGATGCCTGACTATTGGGCCGTGGTGACAGGCGCCATTGCCTGGGTCGCGGCTCGCAGTCCGGTGATGGTTCGGCATCTGCTGATGCCTGGGCACTTTGACTGCTGCACCGAGCCGGTGCTGCGCTGGTTGGCGGCTGCGGTTCCCCAGGTCACGGTGAGTTTGTTGACGCAGTATTTTCCGCCGGCGCATGGCCGGGGCGGACCAGGAACGTTCCTCAGCACGGCGGAGATCGAGAAGGGCCGGAACCTGGCCCAGGCGCTGCAGCTCGAACTGGTCGTCTGAGGATGGAAAGGCAATACGATTGTGTGTGGAGGTAAATCATGTCCAAATTCGTGAAGATTCGGACGCAGTTGCGCGATTTGACGATGATCAAACGCGCCTTGGATGACCTGAATCTGGCTTACAAAGAAAACACCGCCTATCAGCATGGATGGTCGGGCGCCAGCCACGCGGCCGAGTTGGTGGTGACAACCGGAATGTTTAGCAGCTTCGGGCTGCGCCGCAACGATGAAGGCGAGTATGAGATCCTGGGCGACAATATGGGGCTGTCCAACCAACAGGAGATGTTGCAGCAGCTCAACCAACGCTACGCGTATCACAAGGTGCTGAACGAGGCGGGCAAGGCGGGGTTTAGCCTGGTGGAAGAAACGACCGATCGCAACAAGGCGATTCGGTTGGTGGTTCGGCGCTGGGCCTGAACAGCCAATCATCGAACTTCAGCCAGCGCCGGGAGACAAGGGAGCGATTCAATGCCAAAAAAACAGGAAATTGCCATCACGATTCTGCCCGACGGACGAATCGAGTACACCATTCAGGGGGTCAAAGGCGCACAGTGCGACAACATCTCACAGTTGCTGGAGATTCTGGGGCGGGTGGAACAGGAGAAGAAGACCGGTGAGTACTACGAATCTGACCGCGGCCCCGGCGTTATCATTCAGCACTGAAACCGAGATCTATCTGACAGCCGATGGACAGATCATTGTGGCGGATCTGCCGGCAGAACTGGCCGGCCTCATGACCGATCTGGGGCAGGTGCAGCCCTGTGAGATCGGTTCTGATGGAACAGCGGCGCGTGCGCCAATGCCGGCCGCCGAACGATGAACATCGAGGCCGCACATACAGAATCACAGGAGGGAAGTTGCAGCCATGGCCAAGGACAGTGAGAAGGCAAACGAACTGGTGGTAGGTGTTGACCTGGGCGGCACCAAAATTCTGGCGGCGGTCATTACCTCCGACGGCAAGATCTTGGGCCAGGCCAAGCGCAAGACCAAGCCGGAAACTGGCGCCGAGAGTGTGATCGAACGCGTCGTGAAAACGATTGACGATGCACTGAGCAGCGCCAATATGCCGCGCACCGATGTGCGCGGCGTGGGCATCGGCGCACCGGGGCCGGTTGATCCCGATACGGGGACGGTGCTGATGGCGCCCAACCTGAACGGATGGGAGAACGTCCCGCTGGCCAAGATGCTGAAAGATCAACTCAATCTGCCGGTATTCCTGGACAACGATGTCAACGTGGGCACCCTGGGCGAGTTCGTTTATGGCGCCGGCCGTGGGGCGAGTGATGTGATTGGGGTATTTGTAGGCACCGGCGTGGGCGGCGGGCTGATCCTCGGCGGCCAATTACGCAGCGGCGCGCGCCATGCGGCCGGCGAAATCGGTCATATGATCGTCCTGGCGGATGGGCCGTACTGCGGCTGCGGCAATCGCGGCTGTATCGAAGCCCTGGCCAGTCGAACCGCGATCGTGCAGAGTCTGCGCATGGCCATGCTGGCAGGGCGCAAGACCGCGCTGGCAGACGCGCTGGCCGGCGAGGGGGTCGAACGACTGAGCAGCGGCGCCCTGGCGCAAGCCTGGAAGAACAATGACACCTTGACGGTTGAAGTGCTGACCCGTGTGCAATACTATCTTGGCCTGCATCTCGCCAACCTGGTCAACTTCCTGGATCCGGAACTGATCATTCTGGGCGGCGGCGTAATCGAGGCGTTGGGCGACGATTTCCTGCAGCCCATCCGCCGCGTGGCCTATCAGCATTTTACGCAGCGCCGCGATGCCAGCCAGGTCAAGATCGTCCTTTCGCAGCTTGGCGATAACGCCGGCATTCTGGGTGCGGCTGTGACCGCGCGTTTGCGCATCGCCGGCAAGGGTTGACGCGGTCAACACGCCTCGGAGGTTTTTTGTGCGTCGTTTTTCGATCCTGTTCGTGTTCTTCATGCTTGGCCTGGCTGCGTTGGCCTGTGGGCCGATTCGCCTGCCCGGCCTGTCGCGCCAGGCAACGCCGGCGCCCACGCCTACGCCCGTGCTCATTGTGGTGACGGCCACCCCGGACCCGCTGGTCATGACAGCCGGACCAGACCTGGCCGAAGAGCGCGTGATTCGCGTCTATGAACAGGCCAGCCCGGCCGTGGTGAACATTACCAGCCGCGTCGTCGTGCGCTCCTTCTTCTTTGGCGCCTACCCTGAAGAGGGCAGCGGTTCTGGCTTTGTTTGGGACACGCAGGGGCACATCGTAACAAACTACCATGTCATCGAGAATGCCGATTCGTTGGCGGTGAACTTTGGCGACGACAACGCCGTCAATGCCACGGTGGTTGGCGCTGATCCACGCAACGATCTGGCGGTCATCAAGGTGGATTCTCTACCGGCCGGGATAGAGCCGCTGGCTGTCGGCGACTCCAGCACGCTGCGGGTGGGCCAAACGGCCATTGCCATCGGCAACCCCTTCGGGCAGTTCGAGCGGACTTTGACCACCGGCGTGGTGAGCGCGCTGAATCGCACGATCGAAACCGACAGCCAGGTGCTGCGGGGCGCGATCCAGACCGACGCCTCGATCAATCGCGGCAATTCGGGCGGGCCGCTGCTCGACAGCCTCGGTCGGTTGATTGGCGTCAACTCGGCCATTTTCAGTCCAAGCGGCGTCAGCGCGGGCGTTGGGTTCGCCATTCCGGTCAACACGGTCAAAAAAGTGGCGCCGGTGTTGATCGAACGGGGCCGTTTTCCCCATCCCTGGTTGGGCGCCATCGGCTATGATGTGACCCCACGCCTGGCCCAACAGCTCAATCTGCCGGTGGAAGAAGGCCTGCTGGTCGCGCAGATGTACGAAGGCAGCCCGGCTTTGTTGGCTGGCGTGCGGGGCGCGCAGCGTGAGGTGATCGTGGGCAATCGGCGCATGTTCGTGGGCGGCGATGTCATCACCGCGATTGATGAACAGCCTTTGCGCGTTTGGAAAGACCTGGACGCTTACCTGGACGAGAAGACCGAAGTGGGGCAGGAGATTACCCTACATCTGCTGCGCGAGGGACGGGAGCAAACTATCACGCTCAGGTTGGCAGAGGAACCGTCCAATTTGTCTTCACGATGAAGAAGATTGGGTAAATGCTGTGTTACTATTGACGAAATGCACAGTCTAAAAGAGTGAAAAAATCGCCATTGGCGGCGGAGGGAATTCTGATTCATGGAGATGTTTCCGAAAGTGTTTCGTAATGGATTGATTTATTTGCTGCTGTTGACCGCGCTGGCCGCGTTTGTCTTTACATCGTTTTCGCGCACGCAGCCCGAGACGCCAGAGGTCGCGATTGCTGACCTGGCACGCGAGGTGACAGCCGGCGTCGTGCAGCGCATTGCCATCGAGGGCAATGAATTGCAGATCACGTATAAACCCGAATACAAGTCAACCGCAGCCATTGCACGCAAAGAAGATGGCATCAGCCTGGGTGATACGCTGAAAAACCTGGGCGTAGCCGATGACAAACGTCGGGCCGTTGTGGTGGAAGTGGTTGAGCCGAGTCGTTGGGAAAACTGGGGCGCGATCCTGGGCACCCTGCTGCCGCTGGTGCTGGTGGGCGCGTTCTTCTTTTTCCTGCTGCGCCAGGCGCAGGGCGCGGGCAACCAGGCTTTTGCGTTTGGCAAAAGCCGCGCCCGCATGTTCACCGGCGAAAAACCAACCGTGACCTTCGCCGATGTGGCCGGCGCGGAGGAAGCCAAAGAGGAACTGCAAGAGGTGGTGGAGTTTCTCAAGGAGCCGCAGAAATTCGCCGCCGTGGGCGCGCGCATTCCCAAGGGCGTCCTTCTCATCGGCTCGCCTGGCACGGGCAAAACCCTGATGGCCAAGGCGGTTTCGGGCGAGGCGGGCGTACCTTTCTTTTCCATCTCAGGTTCCGAATTCGTAGAGATGTTCGTGGGCGTGGGCGCCAGCCGCGTGCGCGATCTGTTCGAGCAGGCCAAACGCAATAGCCCCTGCATCGTTTTCATTGATGAAATTGACGCGGTCGGTCGCCATCGCGGGGCCGGCCTGGGCGGCAGTCACGATGAACGTGAGCAGACGCTCAATCAACTGCTGGTGGAAATGGACGGCTTCGACACCGATACGAATGTTATCATCATCGCGGCCACCAACCGGCCAGACATCCTCGACCCCGCGCTGCTGCGCCCTGGTCGTTTCGATCGTCAGGTGGTCATGGACCGGCCGGACATGAAGGGACGCAAGGCCATTCTGGAAGTGCACGTCAAGGGTAAACCGCTGCTGCCCGATGTCAACCTGGAGACGTTAGCCAAGCAAACCCCTGGGTTTGCCGGCGCCGACCTGGAAAACATGGTCAATGAAGGCGCCATCCTGGCTGCGCGGCGCAACAAGCGCGGCATTGGCATGGAGGAGTTCCAGGAGGCCATCGAACGGGTAATTGCCGGGCCTGAGCGCCGCAGCCGTCTCATTTCCGCACACGAGAAAGAAGTGATCGCCTTTCATGAGGCCGGCCACGCGGTGGTGATGCACATGCTGCCCAACTGCGACCCTGTGCATAAGATCAGCGTCGTCTCGCGCGGCATGGCCCTGGGCTACACCATGCCGCTGCCCAAAGAGGACCGCGTCCTCTATTCACGCGACAAGTACCGTGACGATCTGGCCGGACTGTTGGGCGGGCGCGTGGCTGAAGAAATCATCTTCGGCGACGTCACCACAGGCGCCAGCAACGACCTGGAGCGGGTCACCAAACTGGCGCGGCAGATGGTGACGCAGTTCGGCATGAGCGACAGCCTGGGGCCGCTGCAGTTCGGTCAGCGCGAGGAGATGATCTTCCTGGGACGCGAGATCAGCGAACAGCGCAATTACAGCGAGAAGGTCGCCCGCGAGATTGACACCGAAGTTCGCCGCTTCATTGACGAAGCCTATGACCGCGCGCGTTCCATTCTGTCAACCTACAAGGAAAAACTGACTGCGGTGGCGCGGCGGCTGATGGAAGTCGAAACGATGGAAATGTCAGAGTTTGTCGAGATGTTGGCGCCTGTGGCGGCCTGATCGGCCGCCCCGAATGAATTGGGGGCGAGGCCGCCCCGAATGAATTCGGGGGCAAGGGGGGCGTCCCGCCGGGGGGCCGCCGAATGAATTCGGGGCGAAGGGGCGTTCCGCCGGGGGGCCGCCCGCCGAATGAATTCGGGGCGAAGGGGCGTTCCGCCGCAAGGTCGGCCTGCGCCGACCGACGCCGCCGAATGAATTCGGGGGCAAGGGGGGCGTTCCGCCGGGGGGCCGCCCCGAATGAATTCGGGGCGA
>JAYRVL010000616.1:0-5406 GCA_041918575.1 Anaerolineae bacterium
CGGCCTCAGCATCGTCTGGCCGGTGCAGACCCAGGAGGCTCCCCTTGTCCCCAGCCTGTGACGCTCTCGCGATTCGGTCAACAGGCGCTGCTGCTTTTCGGAAAAAAGATTGTCCACGGGTGCGTCGTCCTCGGTGATGATGTTTTCGATCTTGGGCCACAACAGACGCGGAGGCGCGCCCATCCCTCCGGCGCGTTCCCAGGCCTCATACTCGGCCAGTTCTTCCGGCGTGGGCGGCCCATGCTTCGGGTAGGCGCTGGGGAGCGGGTGGACGATGAAGCGGCTGTCGTCAGGCGCAGCGGGTGCTGCCGTCGGCGCCCTGCGCGGAGCAGGCCGTGGGGGAGGATCGCGCGGCTTGGTCATCGTGGTCATATGAACTCCATCACGATATGATAACGGATACGATGTGAGGTGTGCAGGCAAGAAAAGTTTACCACGGCCATCGCCCGCTGTCAATAGCCGAGATCGCGAATCTCCCGTTCGTCGAAGCCGAAGTGATGGGCGATTTCATGCAGGACGGTCTTGCGCACCTGTTCGCGGATCGCTTCGGGCGTGCGAAAAAACTGCTCGATTGGCCCCTGAAAGATGGTGATGCGGTCAGGCGGCGCCAGGTTGTAGCCCGAATCGCGGCGGATGAGCGGGATGCCCTCGTAGAGTCCGAACAGGGTATAGCCGGCGCCGACGCCGCTGTGCGCCAACTGTGCGGCCGTCGGCCAACGTTCAACTGTAATCGCCACATTACGCAGATAGCCTAGAATCTGATCCGGTATACCCGCGACCGCTTCCACCACCAGGGCCTCGAAGTCTTCGGGATTCAGCATGGGTCTACTCGCTGCCGTTTTGTTCGTGCTTCTTGGTCTCGCGCTTGCCCAGGCCCAACACCCGGAAACGTTCTGGCAGCTCGATCTCCGGCACGTGAATGTCCTCCGCCAGGCTATCGTACTTGCGCAGCAGACGGCGCACCGTGGAACGTGCGCGGGCCGCACCGTACGCGCCCTGCCGCTGCGCATCCTTCCACCACTTGGGCTGAGAGGCAGGCACCGGCGCGCCCCAATGGATCGCGGTTGCGGCCCAGGTCAACCCTGCGCCAAAGCTGACGAAAACAAGACGATCATTCTTCTTGACGCGCCCAGACTCGATGGCCTCGCACAACGCCAGCGGAATGGACGCGGTGGAGGTGTTGCCGTAGCGTTCCAGGTTGACGAAAATTTTCTCGCGCGGGATTTTGAGTTGGCGCTGCACTGAGGATTCGATGATGCGCACGTTGGCCTGATGCGGTATGATCAGGTCAATGTCATCCAGGGTCAGGCCGGCCTTCTGCACGACCTCGCGGGTAGCCGTTGCCATGACGCGAGTGGCAAAACGAAAGACCGCGGCGCCGTCCATTTTAACGTAGTGCTGGCGGCCGGTGACGGTCTCCAGGGTGGTCGGCATGCGGCTGCCGCCGGCCGGCAGCGAGAGCAGCTCCCCGCCGGAGCCATCCGACCCAAGCACGCTCGCCAGGATGCCGCCCGGCGTCTCACTGGCGCTGATCAGCATCGCGCCGGCGCCATCGCCAAACAGCACGCAGGTGCCGCGATCGCTCCAATCTACGATGCGTGAGAGTGTTTCAGAACCGATCACCAGCACGTTCTGCGCGGCTCCGGCCACGATCATGCTGTGCGCCATGGTCAGGGCATAGACGAAGCCGGAACAGGCTGCGCTCAGATCGAACGCGCCGGCGCGCTCCGCGCCGAGGGCATCCTGTACCAGGCAGGCCGTGGCCGGGAATTGATGCTCGGGTGAGGAGGTGGAACAGATGATCAGGTCAACCTCATTGGCCGACACACCCGCCACGCGTAGGGCCGCGGCCGCGGCCTTAGTCGCCATCGTGGCTGTTGTCTCCCGTGGGTTGGTGGCAATGCGGCGCTCGCGGATGCCTGTGCGGGTGAAAATCCAGTCATCGGAGGTATCAATGATGCCTTCCAGGTCGCGATTAGTCAGGATACGCTCCGGTACGTGACAACCCCAGCCGACAATTTGTGCATAGCGGGCCATAACAATCAGTTCTCCTTGCGCGTTTGCCGCTCAGCCCTGCGCGGTTCCGGTCACAGCGGCGTTTTCTGGCTGTACCCATCGGCGTAGCACAATGCTTGCGTTGTGCCCGCCAAAGCCAAAGGAATTCGACAGGGCCACTCGAATGGGCAAGCGCCGTGCGACATTCGGCGTGTAGTCCAAATCACACTCAGGGTCAGGGGTTTCGTAGTTGATGGTGGGTGGAATGATGCCCTCGTTCAGCGCCTTGAGGCACACCAGGGCTTCGAACGTGCCTGCTCCGCCGAGCAAGTGCGCGGTCATGGACTTGGTTGAGCTAATCGCCACGCGGTAGGCGTGTGCGCCCAGGACCGCCTTGATGGCGGTGGTCTCGCCCTTGTCGTTCAGCTTCGTAGCCGTGCCATGCGCGTTGATGTAGTCAATCTCTTCAACTTCGATGCCGGCCTTGCGAATCGCCAGTTTCATGGCGACGACCGCGCCTTCGCCATTTTCGGCCGGCGCAGCCATGTGATAGGCATCAGCGCTGCCGCCGTAGCCCAAAACTTCGCCGTAGATGCGGGCGCCGCGGGCCAGGGCGTGATCGAGCGCCTCCACGATCAAGATCGCGGCGCCTTCACCCATCAGGAAACCATCGCGGTTGGCGTCGAAGGGACGGCACGCGCCTTCGGGGTTATCGTTACGCGTGGACATGGCGCCCATCACATCGAAGCCGCCCACAGTGAGCATGACCAGGGCCGCCTCGGCCCCGCCCGCAATCATGATGTCGGCGTCGCCGCGACCGACCACCTCGGCCGCTTCGCCCACCGCGCTGGTGCCGGTGGCGCAGGCGCTGATCACCGCCATGTTCGGCCCGCGAATGCCCAGTTGAATGGCGATCTGCCCGCCGGCGCTGTCCACCAACATGGCCGGGATGAAGAACGGACTCAGCCGCCGCGGCCCGCGCTGCTGCAAGACATCGTACTGACTGAGCAAGGTTTGGATGCCGCCCACCGCCGAGCCGACAATGACGCCAATGCGCTCTCGATCCTCATGCGCCAGATCGAGTCCAGAATCGGCCAGCGCTTCGACGGTGGCGGCCCAGGCGTAGTGAATGTACGGATCGAGGCGACGGGCCTCTTTGGTATCCATGAACCTGGTTGGATCGAATCCTTTGACCTGGGCCGCAATCTGTGTCTTGAGGGCAGAGGGATCGAACGATGTGATGCGCCCCACCCCGCTCTTGCCCGCAATCAGGGCCTCCCAGGCCGTGGAAACATTCAGGCCGACCGGTGAGATGGTTCCCATCCCCGTAACTACGACGCGTCTATTCATTCCTCACCTCCCACGATGCACAAGAAACGCCGCGGCGTGGAAAATGACCGCGCTGCGGTCAGGCCCAACGCTGGGCGGCGCTCCCTGATATTTTACAAATTCGTCCTATGATAACACCGCTTCGTCGCAAAGGACGCGGCAACCGGTGTCGCAGAATGCAACATTCTCAGCCCGTCTCACGTAGGTCACGCCTTCGGCGTGACGACGAACGGCCAATCAAAGCAAAACCGCCAGGACGCCAGGTGCGCAAAGCGCTCTCTTGCCTGGCGTCCTGGCGTTGAAATCGGCCTACCTCAGCCTGTTTTCGACATAGAACAGATGTTTCTATACAACAGCTTGTGGCCATTGGCAAATCGCACACAACCTGTAGGAACAGTCCTGTTTTCGCTCAAACGTTCTACTCGACGGCTTGTGGCAAGTGCCTGATGACCTACTACCCATTGAGGTGTCGAAAACAGGCTCAGAATGCTCACCGCGACAGGCGCAGGGTCTGTCCGGCGTAGATGCGGTTGGCGTTGCGGATGCCGTTGGCCTGCATCAACGCGTTGACGGTTGTACCGTTGCGGGCCGCGATACCGCTCAGGGTATCGCCGGCCTTGACCTTGTAGGTGGTCGGTCGCGGCTCAGCGCCAAGGCCGGGCGTGACCGGCTCGGTCGGCGTCACAGCCGGCGGCGCTGTGACGACCGCGCCGCTCGAGCTGCCGCTGCTGCATGGTACCTTGAGCACCTGTCCTACGAAGATCAGGTTGGCGTTCTTGATGCCGTTCAGGCTGACCAGGTTGGCCACGGTCGTACCGTACTTCGCCGCAATCGCAGAGAGGGTATCGCCGCGCTTGACCACGTAGGTGCAGGAGGTTGAGCCGCCGCTGCTGCCGGCCGCGCACGGAACCATCGAGATGGCATCCACATCGGCGTCCAGTTCACGGCCGCCGGTGGCCCATTTCTTGTGCGCCATGACAAACAGAGTGACGGTGTCGGCCGGGGCCACGAACTTCACGCTGTAGGCGCTGTAGGCGCCCGGCGCGGTGCGTAGATAGATCGGCTTGACCGGCACATACTCCTTGAAGTCAAGATTTGCCCAATCGGCGTCAGCGCCGCTGTTGTATCCCCACAGGATCTCGTAGCGGTACGCGTCTTCGTCCGAATTGTCGGCGCGTTCGCGCAGCATGCCCGCCAACGACACCTGGTAGGTCTTGCCTTTGGTCAGGCCCTTGACCACCTGGTAGATGCCCGCGTAGCGGTTGGGATCGGACGCGGCCGCGAAGCCCAGGGTGTTGATTTCGATCAACTGCGCGTGCTTGCCCTCGTAGACAACCGGCGCCCAGGTCTCGTCATAGAAACCATACGCCGCGCGTCCGCCGTTGCTGAAGGCCGTCCATGACTTGGCCACACCGGCGGCGCTGAACCCGCCCTCGAAGTTGCCATTGGCAACCAGGTTGCTGCCAGAGCAGGTCACCGCGGCCGCAGCGCTGCCCGATCCGCTGCTGCTGCTGCCCGCTGAACCGGAGCTTGAACCGCCGCCCGACGCTGCAGACGCGCCAAACAGGCTGATGCCATCCAGGTTGAAGTCCACTTCGCGGTACGGCGTGCCCCACTTCATCCAGGTGCGCACAAAGACGGTCACCTTGCTGCCGGTGGCGGTCACTTTGGCGCGATACTCGCTGAACGCGCCTGGGCCGGTGCGGGCATAGATGGTATCCCAGGGCAGCTCGACCCAATTCGTCACCGCAGCCCAGTTGCTGCCGCCGCTGTAGTCGAAGCCGACCTGAACCCGATAACGCCACGGGTCAGGGTCCTCGTCGTCCGCGCGGATCATGCCGCGGATGACGAAGTCGTAGGCCTGGCCCTTGCTGACGGCGGCGGTCTGAAAGATGCCGGCATAGCGGTCAGGCTCTGATGAATTTTGTTTGGTGTTGATCTCGATCAACTGCGAATGACCGCCGTCCCAGACGGTCTTGCCCCATTGATCGTCGTAGAAGCCATAGGCGGCGCGGCCCCCGTTGGTGAAACAGGACCACCCTTTGCCAACGGCGCCACAGCCGCCGGCCGTTGTAAAACCGC
>JAYRVL010000617.1:0-2294 GCA_041918575.1 Anaerolineae bacterium
AGGGCGTTGGTGCCGGCGCGGAAGTTGGTGAGCGGCAGGAAGCCGCCGCCGTACACGCGGATCAGGCCAAACACGAGCACGATGGCCGGTACCACGAACGGCATGAGGGTGATGAACTCCACCAGTGGCCGCAGTTTGGGCAGGCGCAGGCGAATCCAATAGGCGGTGGGGACGATCAAGACCAAGCTGACCAGGATTGTCAAGACGGCCATTTCCAGCGAGAAGAGCAGGGTTTGGCGGAACTGTGGATCGGCCAGCACGCGCTGATAGGCGAGCAGGCTGAGTTGGCCCTTTTTGGCGCGCAGGGAGAAATCCAACGTGGCGTAGAGGGGCAGGAAGAAGTAGAGGACGCCCAACGCGACCCACAGCCAGCCCCAGAGCTTGTTGCTTTTCATAGGCGCAGCCACCTTTCGCTGCGGCGGCGCAGCGCGAAGTAAATCGCCATGGAGACCGCCATGACCACCACCATCCCCAGGGCCAGGGCGTATCCCAGGCCGGGGTTGTGCAGCACATCGCCCTTGATCTGCGAACCGATGAGGATGGTGACCAGGTTGATCAGCCCGCCGGTGAGGGAGAGCGCGGTGGCGTAGGCGCCGAACGCGTTGCCGAAGAGGAGGATCATAGCGCCGAGCAACGAGGGCAGGAGGACAGGCAGCCCCACGTACCGCCAGTACTGCCAACCGGTCGCGCCCAGGTTTTCGGCCGCCTCGCGCCACTCGCGGCGCAGCCCTTCCAGCGCGGGGGTGATGATGAGCACCATCAGGGGGAACTGGAAGTAGAGGTAGGTGACGCTCAATCCCCAGAAGCTGTAAAGGTTGAAGCCGTGGTCGTAGAGGTTGAAGCCAAACAGATTCTTGAGCAGCACCGTCACCAACCCCAGGCGGCCCAGGGTGGCGATGAAGGCGAAGGCGAGCGGTACGCCGGCGAAGTTCGAGGCCACGCCGCTAAAAGTCGCCATGCCATCGGTTACCCAACGCGGCAGGCCCACCAGCGTGGCTGAGTAGGCCAGGAAAAAGCCAAACAAGCCGCCGATGAGCGCGGTGAAGAGACTGATGCGGATGGTGATCCAGTACGCGCCGAGGATGGACGGCGTGAACAGTCCTGTGATGTTGGCGAGGGTGAATTGGCCCTGGTTATCCTGAAAGCTGCCGATGAACAACGAGAGCGAGGGGAGGAAGAGAAAGAACAGCGCGAAGATCAAAAAGGGCGCGACGCCAAGCCACGCCCAGTTGACGCGGCGGACGGGACGCGCCGGGGACGCGTCCCGCCATGTGGAAGGTGTGGTTTGCTGGTTGCTCGCCACGGCCCGGTGCTACTTCACGTCCGCGCCAACGACCTTGTCCCAACCCTCGTTGATCGCCTTCTTGGCGTTGTTGATCTGGTCAATGGTTGGGAAGACGGCCGTGGCGTACAGCTCGGCAGCCGGTAGTTTGGCCGTTACTTCGGCCGGGACCACATTGCGTTTCACCATGTCGTTGTAACGGATGGGATGGCAGCCGCCCTTCAACCAGATGATCTGGCCTTCGTCGGAGTAGAGGAATTCCATCCACAGCTTGGCCGCGTTGGGATGCGGCGCGTAGGCGCTGATGGCCTGGATGTAGACGCCGGCGATGACGCCGGTCTTGGGAATGACGACCTCGATGTTGGGGTTGCCGGCCAGGGCGGCCTTGTCGGCCAGGGCGTTGTAGTCCCAGCGCATGATGACCGGGGTTTCGCCTTTGGCGACAGTGGCCTGCTTGGCGATCACCGGCACGAAGTTGCCGGCCTCGTTCAGTTTCTTGAAGAACTCCAGGCCGGGCGCCACATTGTCGAGCGAACCGCCGTTGGCCAGGGCCGCGGCGTAAACGCTCATTTGGGCCTGCGCGGAGGCGCGCGGATCGCCGGCCAGTGCAACCTGGCCCTTGTACTCCGGCTTGAGCAAGTCGGCCCAATCCTGGGGTACGTTCTTGACGACATCGGCATTCACCTCGAAGGCCAGGACGCCGTAATAGTCGCCGTACCAGTAACCATCCGCGTGCTTCGAGTCGGTCGGGATGGAATCCCAAGTGCTGACCTTGTAGGGCTGCACCAGTTTTTCATCCACGATCTGTGGGCCAAAGCCGTAGCCGACGTCAATCACATCAGGCGCCTGCGGGCCTTTGTTGTCCTTGTTGGCCTTGATGGCTTCGATCTCGTCGCCGGAGCCGGCGTCGGGATTCAGTTCATTGACCTGCAGGCTGTACTTGGCCTTGAAGGTTTCGATGGCTTCGCCGTAGTTGCACCAGTCGTGAGGCAGGGCAATGGTGGTGAGGGCG
>JAYRVL010000618.1:0-2828 GCA_041918575.1 Anaerolineae bacterium
GAATGAATTCGGGGCGAAGGGGCGTGCCGCCGCAAGGTCGGCCTGCGCCGACCGGGATCGCCGAATGAATTCGGGGCGAGGGGGGGCGTGTCGCCGGGGGGGCCGCCCGCCGAATGAATTCGGGGCGAGGGGGCGTGCCGCCGCAAGGTCGGCCTGCGCCGACCGGGGCTGCCGAATGAATTCGGGGCGAGGGGGGGGCCGATCGGGGCCGCGTCAATCAGGCGCGATTTCAATCGCTGGTCTGCGGTGGCGCGCCGATCGAGCAGTTACGCGCCGATGATGGGGCAAGGGATGAGCTGGCCGACGGCGGGCGCGGGGACGCGGGCGTGGATGACTACGGCCTGCTGTCCCAGGATCGGTTGGTAGACGGCCAGCCAGGGCGCGGTTGCGTAGGTGAGCGCGAGGCTGGCGATGAGCCAGTTGGGGATTTTGCCGCTGAGGATGACGCCTTTGGCGGGCGGCGCAGGCGGCGCAGGCGCGTCATCCAACTGGGTGTAGTCCATGTAGCCGTCGCGAATGCTGCACTCGACGTGCAGCGACGCGTCGCTTTGCACGGCGCGAAAGCTGAGCGGTGATGTGGGCGTGGCCGCGTCCAGGCGCAGGGGCCGCGCCTGCGCCCATCCCAGGCGCACGTCGAAGCTGTAGAATGCGGCCGGATGCGCCAGCCGCGCCAGGCTGGCGATGAGCCAGTTGGGCGCACGACCGTAGATCGCCAGCGGGGTTGCGGCCGGCAGGTAGTCGAGCAGAACCGGTAGATGCTCCGGTTGCCAGGTCACTTTGGCGCCCGGCTGCGCCCAGCCGAGCGTGATCGCCAGGCGCGCGAGGTCAACGACCATTTCGGCCGGCGCCGCGGCGAGGTGACGGCGGCGCAGTTCGAGCTGATGCACGGCAAAAAGACCGCTGAGCATGGTCGTCAGGGCGACCAACACCGGGTTGGCCACCGGGGCATGGCGCTCCAGGCCGGTGATGACGCCGGTGAGGATGGGCGCCGCGTCCTGCACGAAGCTTTCGCCCTGCTGGCGAGAGGTCAGGTCGGCGAGGAGGGGCAGGGTGTGGCGGGTGGCGCGTTCGAGCCATTCGATGTGCGAGGCGTCGTCTTTGGTGAGGAGGATGGCGTGGGTGCAGGCGGTGAGGATGCGCTCCTGGTCGGGGGTGGGGCGGCCGCCGATGTCCACGAGGAGGGGGAGGTGGCGGTTGCGGATATCGCGACAGATGTCATCCACCCAGGCTTCGGTCCAGGCGCCTTTGATGCGAATGAGGCGCACGTCGGGCGGGGGCGCTTCCTGGCTCCAATCGCCTTCGCCGTCAGGGCAGGCGCGCAGCGCGTAGTGTTCGATGTGATGATTGCGCAGCGCCTGGCTCAGGGCATAGAGTAAGACCGATTTGCCGCTGTGAGGTGGGCCGCCCACGAGGACGGCGGGAAGGTTGGACATGAGCGGATCCTTTCATGGTTGACCATGTGACTACCCGTGACACCACGGGTTTGATGATTGCCACGCTGGGCGGACAGCCGCAGGTGGTGACGTTTGCCCTGGATGCGCTGCTGGCGCGGGGCGAGATCATTCGCGATGTGGTGCTCATTCATTTGGACAAGAGCAACGCTCGCACCCGCGCGTCGCTGGCCCGCTTGGCGACCGAATTTGCGCATGACCGTTACCGGGGGGAGGTGTGCCGTCTGCGGCCGGAGGCGGCGCCGCTGGTGGACATCCACGACGGGCAGGAGGCGGACCGGGCCTGGAGCGCGATGTACGGTTTGATTGCGGCGCTGAAGATGCAGGAGCGGCCCTTGCATCTGTGCATTGCCGGCGGCCGGCGCATGCTGGCGCTGTTGGCGCTTTCGGCGGCCATGCTGCACTTTGGACATGCCGATCGCATGTGGCATTTATACACACCGGACGCGTTTCGTCAAGCGGCGGCGGGCGGGGCCATCATGCATGCGAGCGCGGCGGACGGTGTGCGTTTGATCCAGGTGCCGCTGGCGCCCCTGGGGGCCTATTTCCCGCCAATTCGGGCCTTGGCGGCGGCGCCAGCGGCAGATATCCTGGCGAAGCAAACGCAGTGGTTGGATGGGGTGGCGCGCGCACGCGGCCGCGCGGTCATCGCCCGCTTGACCAACCGCCAGCTCGACGTTCTGCGGGCCTTGGCGGCCGGCGTGGATCCGCAGGAAGCAGCCGAACAGTTGCACATCACGCTGGCGACGGTCAACAGTCACAAAACCGCGATCCTGGCCGAGTGCCGGGTGGCCTGGGACCTGCCGTCGGACGAGTGGCTGGACTACCACTTCCTGCACGACCGCTTCGCCCCCCTGTTCAGGAGCATAACACAGCCGGGGGAGGAAAACATCAGAGGAAATGATGAAAGAAAATGATAGGAAGTTGGAAGACCACTGAGAGTATTTGTGTGGTAGAATGGAGGGGAGGAGGGATTTGATGGGGGAAGAGAGAAGAAGATGCGATGGTATGTACATTTGGTTGCACCTGCTTGTACAGGTGAAGAAAAGATATATTGCTGGAATATGCGATGAAAAGTGAGGTGCGCATGCGTCAATTCCAAGATCCGATCACACTACGTGTTTTGAACGATCAAGAAAGCCGCGCTGAGGTCTGGTCGAAGATGTGGCAGAGTTTTCTTGATACGTGGCGGGTTTCGAGTATTCATGAAACCTGCAACGGTCTTTATGTTCAGTTGACCGAAGCGGGTCGCGGGGAAGGTGGACAGGCGCCCATGATTCCTCTATGCCCCCATGCGCCCGACAGTTTCCTATCGGACCATGCGTTGCTTACCTCAGCCATTGCCTATTGTCTGGCCTATGACGATCAGGATCTGGC
>JAYRVL010000619.1:0-2237 GCA_041918575.1 Anaerolineae bacterium
GATCTGGGTTACTTTGGCCTGACGCCGGCGACCATTAACGGCGCGGTGTGCCTGAATGCAGACGCCGACCAGGATTGCAATGTGGCCGATGGCGACAGCTTCCTGCCCTTTGTCACCGTGACGTTGTATAAAGACGTGAACGGCGACGGCCAGTTGGACAGCGGCGATCTGTTGCTGCAAACGGCTGTCACGGCGGCCGACGGCACGTATTCGTTTGCCGACCTTGGCCCCGGCGATTATGTGGTTAGCGTGGATGCCACCGACCCCGATATCCCTGGCGGTTACTTCCCGCAGACAACAACGGTGGCTGTGGACAACCTGGCCGCCGGGCAAACGCGCAACGATGTAGATTTCCCGTTTGTCACGCTGCTCAGCAAACAGGTGAGCGCGACCAGCGCCAACCCCGGCGACCCGTTGACCTTCACCATCACGCCGAACTATCCGGGCGACGAGTTGTTGAGCAATGTCAAGATCACGGACCCGCTGCCGGCGGGGGTGAACTTTGTCAACGCCGGGCAGGGCGGGGTGTTTGGACCGTATGTGCCGGTGGCGGGCACGCCCGGTCGGGATAGCATTGAAGGCCCTACGACGGTGGTCACACTGGCCCCCACGCAGGACACCTATATCTATGCCAACAGCCCGACCCGCAACTTCGGCAGTTGCACGACGCTGGAGATAAACCGTCAGGGTGCTTACGTGTTGCTGCAATTCAATCTGTCCGGCATTCCGGCGGGCGTGGTGATCAACTCCGCCGATTTGACCCTGCGCAAAACTGGCGGCAGCCTCACCGCCCTGAATACCGAGGCTTATCGCCTGACGACGGCCTGGACGGAGGGCACACTGTGCAATGTCGTTGGCACGCCCAACTGGACCGACCCGTGGGTGATTGACGGCGGCGACTGGGTGGACGCCGATGGCGCGGCGCAAGGCGCGGCGCCCTATGCCTCCACGGCGGTCACGGCTTTCGGCCCATATACGTGGGACCTGGCCCAGATGACGCAGGAGTGGGTGAAGGGCGCGGCCAATCGTGGGGTCATTCTCAAGTCGCTAGAGGTCGGCGGCGGCCTGGTGCACTCTTACGATAGCCGGGAGTCGGTTACACCGGCTAACCGTCCATCTTTGACCGTGAGTTACACGAGTTATGATTACACCAAGACCACGTTAACTCCGGGCGCGTCCACGGCTGCCATCGGCCAGCCTATCCAGGTGACGATGCTGCTCACTGCCACGCAGAGCATCGCCAATGTGACGCCTACCCCATTGACCGTCAGCGGCGGCGCGGCGGTGTGCAGTGGCCCGGCGGAGCCGACGCCGGCGAATGTAGGGCCGGGCGGCACGACCTTTACCTATACGTGTACACCATCTGCCGCCGGCGAATACATCTTCTCGGGGAGCGCCAGCAGCGCGGGCGGTTACAACTTCGTCACGGCCACCTCCTCAAGCGTTTATGTCACAGTGGACGGCTCGGCGAGTGTGATCACCTGGAACCTGGGCAGCAATGAGCCAGGTGTGCCGGGCTTCTTCTCGGCCAGCGGCACGCTGCCGGGGCTTTTTGCCTTCCGCGGCGGCGGCACGCTTAACTTCTGGCGTTATGAGACGTTGGCTAACGCCTGGGTGCCCAAAGCCAATGCCCTGGGCGTTGTGGGTGTGGGCGGCGCGTTGACCTATGACGGCACGAACATCTTCGGCCTGGAAGGCAATAAGACAAAGGTGTTCTGGCGCTACGATATCGCCACCAATAGCTGGACAGCGCGCGCCAGCACGCCCGTGGCTGTGGGCGCCGGCGGCGCCCTGACGACGCTTGGGGGTAATATCTATGCCTTCCAGGGCGCCAATAAGCCGGCTTTCTGGCGCTACAATATTGCCGGTAATAGCTGGGCGGTGATGGCCAGCGCTCCAGCCAATGTGTTCAACGGCGGGGCGTTGACCAACGACGGCACGAATGTGTATGGATTGCGAGCCAATAAGACGACCGCCTTCTGGCGGTATAATGTGGCTTCGAATACGTGGACGACGTTGGCCCCAACACCGGGCGCGGTCGGTCTCGGCGGCGCTTTAACGCGCGTCGGCAACTTTATCTACGCCTTGCGCGGCAACGGCACCACCAGCTTTTACCGTTATGATCTGACTGCCGGCACGTGGAGCACGCGGGCGGCGACACCGGCCGCGGTGACATCTGGCGGCGCACTGACGACAGACGGCACCTATCTGTATGCTTTCCAGGGCGGCTCGACGGC
>JAYRVL010000620.1:0-4668 GCA_041918575.1 Anaerolineae bacterium
ATGACCACCTGGCGCTCTACAGCAGCCTGCGCAACACGGGCCGCACACGCAGCGCGGCCCCCATGGGCGCACACGGCTTAGGGCTGACGCCCATTCAGGCCAGCACCGATGTGGCGCTCGTGGTAGGCCACTTTCTCGAACTCGCGCGTGCGGAGCTTGGCTTCAGCGTGGGCGACCTGGTGGACAGCGCCAAGATGGTGTCGGAGCTGAGCAGCAACGTCCGGGATCACAGCCAGGATCAAGGACTGGCCGCGGCGCATCTGTACCGTGATCGCAGCGGCCGGCGGTACATCAGCATCGGCGTGGCCGATCTTGGCGTCGGCATCCGTCGAAGCCTGAGCCGGCAGCACACCGAGGCCGGGCAATGGACGCATGCGCAGGCGGTTGCGCGGGCGCTGGACGGGCTTTCCAGCCGGGCGACGGGCGGCGGTTTGGGGCTGTCGAGCGTGCGGGAGTTGGTGCGGCGCTACCAGGGTCATCTGGCCCTGCGGTCGGGCGACGCGAAACTGCAATTGAGCGCTGACAAGCAGCCGCAGGCGCTGCATGTCGCGTTTTTCGAAGGCGCCCAGGTGGGCATTTCATTCAGCCAGGTGACTGATAAAGGTTGAACATGGCGCTATACGAAAGACTGATCGTCCTGGACAGCGCAGTCCTGGGGGGACGTGATCGCAGCATGGCCGAGCGCCTGCTCGATGAAATCTATAAGCTGCCGCGACGCAGTCTGCTGGTGTTGGAGTGCGCCAAAGCGCTTTTCATGGATTTTTCATGGGCCGACGAGGTGGTGGCGACGATCGTGGCCGCGGCGCAGGACAGCGGCACGAATGAGCGTTTTGTGGTGATTCGCGGCGCCTCGTCCTCCGTGGCCGAAAGCGTGGATGTGGCGCTCAACCGCCGCGGCCTGGCCTGCGTTCATGTCAATCAACGCGGGGATCTGCAAATTTTGGGCGCGCTCAGCCCGGTGCTGCGGGAGACGTTCATGCAGGCGCTGGAGCTGAGGCAGATCAGCGCACAAGACCTGCCGGGCGACCTTTCACCGAGCACCAAGAGCAATCGCCTGCGCGATTTGGAGAGCAAGGGCCTGCTCTACCGGGTGGGCATCGAAAATGTAGACGGCGGCGGCCGCCGCTTCTTGTACGAAGTGGTACGCTGAGAATTCGCGGGGCCGGGTGAGTGGTCATCTGGCTTTTGTTTTCTGTAGCGAATTTGGCAGGTTTCGCAAAAAACGATCACCCCATTTCGCAACAAATGATCACCCCATAATAGAGGAGAACGAACGATGGCAACCAACATGACGAGGCTCATTGAGTCCAGTTCAGAAGCGGGGATGCAGGCTGCGTCTGCCAGTGAGGCCTCCGGCGGCAGCCCCCTTGCGCTCAACGGGCATAACGGCAACGGCAACTCGCAGAACCACAACAGCAACCATGCGCACGTGGCCGCGGCCGCGGCCCTGATTCGGGCTAACGGCAGTCGCCCCAGTATCGTCATCCCCAGCACGATCATCAAACGCGATGGTCGGGTGGCGGCGTTCGACATCAGCCGGATCGAAAGCGCCCTGGCGCGCTGTTTTCAGAGCATGAACCGTTTGCCCAGCGTGCCGGTGGAGGAATTGGCCCAACAGGTTGTCAACATTATTGCCGCTAAACACCCGACGCCGACCGTCGAGGTGGTGCAGGACATCGTGGAAATGGTGCTGCAGGCGGCCGGCGAATACGAAGCCGCTAAGCATTACATCCTCTACCGCGCCGAACACGCCAAGCTGCGCGTGGCGCGGCCTATTCCCGAAAGTGTGCGCACCGCTTTTGCCGCTTCCGACCCGTATTTCCCCACCCAGTTGCAGAAGTTTCAGTTCTACGACAAGTACTCTCGTTTCAACTACGATCTGGGCCGCCGCGAAACCTGGATCGAAACGGTGGATCGGGCGGTCGCCTACCTGGTGGAGCTGTCGCAGCAGCGCCTGCCGGCTGAGACCTATGAGCGGCTGCGCCGCAGCATGTTGAGCATGAACGCGATGCCGTCTATGCGCCTGTTGGCGATGGCCGGCCCGGCCGCACGGCGCAACAATATCACCATCTACAACTGTTCGTACCAGCCCGTGGAAAGTATTGACTCGTTCGTCGAGGCGCTCATCATCTCCATGAGCGGCTGCGGCGTTGGCTATTCGGTCGAGCACCGCTATGTCGAGAATTTTCCACGCATCCGCCGGCAGACGGGCGCGACCGCGCTGCCCTACGTAGTCGAAGATTCGGCCGAAGGCTGGGCCGAGGCGCTGCGCACCGGGCTGGCAACCTGGTTCGAGGGCGGCGATATCCGCTTCGATCTCTCACAACTGCGGCCGGCCGGCGCGCCGCTGCGCACCAAAGGCGGCCGCGCGTCCGGGCCGGAACCGCTGCGCCGCATGTTGGAGTTTGCCCGCGGACGCATCCTGTCACGCCAGGGCAACTTCCTGCGGCCGCTGGATGCGCACGACATCATGTGCGCGGTGGGCGGCGCGGCTGTCAGCGGCGGGATGCGGCGCACCGCCATGATCGCGCTCCTCGATCTCGATGACGAGGAGATGCGCCTGTGCAAGAATGGAGATTTCGAGCGCAACAACAGCCAGCGCTGGAACGCCAACAACTCTGCAGTCTGGCCGGATCGGGAGTTGACGCAACTGGAGATTGCGCGTTTCATGCTCGACATGATCGAGTCGGGCCGCGGAGAGCCGGGCATCTTCAGCCGCCGCGCGGCCAACGCCCTGCGCCCCGAACGGCGTACTGCCAGTGATTTTGGAACCAATCCATGCGGAGAAATAAATCTGCGTCCGTGGGAATTCTGCAATTTGACAGCCGCGGTGGCGCGGGCGGAGGATACGCCGGAGACGCTGCGCAGCAAGGTGGAGATCGCCACGATCATCGGCGCTATCCAGTCTATGGCTACCCACTTCCCCGGCCTGCGCCCCATGTGGCGGCAAAACTGCGACGAGGAACGCCTGCTGGGCGTGGACATCACCGGCCAGATGGACTGCCCAGTGGTGCAGGATCCGCGCATCATGGCGCAGCTCAAGCGCCATGCCATCCAGGTCAACCGCCAGGTCGCTGAAGCGCTGGGGATCAATCCTGCCGCTGCCATCACCTGCGTCAAGCCGAGCGGCAACACCAGCCAACTGGTAAACTGCTCCTCCGGTCTGCATGCTCGCTGGGCGCCCTACTATGTGCGCAACGTGCGCGTCAGCGCCCATTCTCCGGTGTTCAAGGTGCTGCGCGATGCCGGCGCGCCCATGGACCCGGAAAACGGCCAGACGCCGCAGAGCGCCGACACCTGGGTGGTTCACTTTCCGGTCAAATCGCCGGACGGCGCCATCACGCGCAAGAATCGCTCGGCCCTGGCGCAGTGCGCCTATTGGCTGCAAAACAAGGTTCACTACACCGAACACAACCCCAGTGTCACCGTCACCTATCACGATGATGAGGTGTTGGAACTGGTCAAGTGGGTGTGGCAGCATCAGGATGTCGTCGGCGGCATGGCGTTCCTGCCCTCGTATGACGCTCAGTACGATCAAATGCCCTACGAAGAGATCGCCGAGGAAGAATACGAGCGCTTGGCTGCTCTCTTCCCGGAGATTGATTTCTCCAAGCTCTACCGCTACGAAGAGGAAGACCTGACCACCGCCGCGCAGGAACTGGCCTGCATGGCCGGCGCGTGCGAAGTCGCGCTTTGACCTCACACCGGGGACTTCCGCAGTGACCCCGGCTGCGGAAGCCCGGGAATCCTAAAGTACCCGGAATCGAGGCTTCGGCCGGTCTGCCACAAGGTTCTCGAGTGCCCAATAACCGGCTAAAGCCTCCATTCCAGATGTCTTCAGCGACCACATTTGGAATTCCTGGCGGAAGCCCATTGGCGCCCTCTCAACAGACGTGTTATAATGACGCTTCCGAAGCCCAGGCGGCTTCGGAAGTCTTTTGATTGGCCGTAGATCACAACGCATGAATTGGAATCAGATCGCGCGAGCCAAAGCGCAGCTCGACAAAGAAAGCGGCGCCGTCTTCAAAGACTGGGGCGGACGCTTGCGCGTGGCCCTGGCCTTTCCCAACACCTACTACGTCGGCATGTCCAGCCTGGCCCTACACATCATCTACCAGACCTTCAACGCCCTGCCCGATGTGGTGTGCGAACGGGTCTTTTGGGACAAGGGCGGACGCCAGGCCGGCCGGCCGCTCATTGCGCTCGAATCGCAGCGCGACGTGCAAGATTTCGACGTGCTGGCCTTCACCATCTCCTACGAGATGGACTACTTCAACGTGGTGGAGATGCTCCTGCAAGCCGGCATCCCGCCCCTGGCGGCCGAACGCAGCGCAGATGTCACGTCGGACGGCCCCGCCTGGCCGCTCATCATCGCCGGCGGCCCGGGCGTCACCATGAACCCGGAACCAATGGCGCCCTTCTTCGACGCCATCGTCATCGGTGAAGGCGAAGAAGTCATCCCTCAACTCACGCAAATCTTCCGCGCCCAGATCAACGACAACCGCCCTGACCTGCTGGCAGTCCTGGACCAGATCCCCGGCGTTTACGTCCCGCTGCTGAGAGCGGAGAACAGAGAGCAGCAATCAGAGATCGGAGACCGGAGATCAAACCCCGCCCACAATCTCCAATCTCTGATCTCGAATCTCCAATCTCCAATCTCTAATCTCC
>JAYRVL010000621.1:0-1611 GCA_041918575.1 Anaerolineae bacterium
GATGACTACAACGACAGCATCGGCGGGCGCCACGGCACGCCCCGCAACCAGGCCGACCTGAGCGGCCCGGCCGCGCCCCCGCGCCCGGCCCTGGTTCCCCTGGACGACTCCTTCGGCGCCCTGCCGGCCACGCGCACCGGCGCGGCCACCGTCTACGTTCCAAGCGCCAACCAGGCCTGGCTCCTGGGCGGCAACCGCGACGGCGCGTTCAGCGATCAAATCGAAACCGTAGACGCCGCCACCGGCGAAACCAGCGCCGTGGGCAATCTGCCGCTGGCGCTGAACTACGCCGCAGCCGCCTACGCGCCGGACAACGACACCATCTATGTCTTTGGCGGGCAGGCGGGCGCCAACTACCAGAACACGATTTACGCGGTCAGCCGCGCCGCGGCCGTGGTGCGCACAGTGGCCGCTGTGCTGCCCGTTTCTGTGCGCAGCGCAGCCGCAGTCTATCATCCCGACCTGCGCCTGATCTACGTCATCGGCGGCTACAGCGGCAGCGTGCAGAGCCACATCAGCGTCTTCGACCCCGAAACGGAAACGCTCAGCAGCCCGCCCGGACTGACCCTGCCCGCGCCGCGCTACAACCTGGCCGCGACCTATGCCGGCGCCACAGGCCACATCTACCTGTTCGGCGGCCTCGACGCCAGTCTCGATCCCACCAGCGCCATTTACGAGCTGGCACTCGACGCTGATGGCCTGAGCGGCTCGGTCAGCCTGGCGGCCGGCGCCGCCCTGCCGGTCGCAACCTACGCCTTCACGGCGGTGGAAGACCCCGCCAGCCGGCTGATCTACCTGCTGGGCGGGGCGGACGTTGACCGCGTGCTGGTCTTCGACCCGGCGACTGCCCAACTTTGGCCCACGCTCATTCCGCTGCCCGAAGCGCGCACCTACGCCAGCGCGATCTACAGCAGCCGCAACCGCCACGCGCTGCTGATGGGCGGTTGGGCGGGCGGGGCCAAAGCCAGCATCTGGCGGGCGCCGTTGGGTGACGGGCCGGCCATTCCCCTGGGCCGCTGGGACTTCCCCATGAGCGTGGCCGACGCGGTCAACGCCATTGATGGCGATGAGACGCGGGTCGTGGTGGCCACGCATGGCAGCGGCGCCTATCGTTATAACGCCAACAGCGGCCGCACCCGCTACACCCCGGCCGACCTGGGCAGCGCCAGCGGCATCGTCAACGATGTGTTCTACGACGCGGTCAACGACGAGACCTGGCTGGCGACCGATGACGCCGGCGGTAAAGAGATTACCAGCGCCGGCGCGGTGACCACCTTCGACGCTGGGGTGTTGGGCGCCGACCGCGTGCTGGCCGTAGATGTGCAGCCCGGCGCGACCAGCGCTGACAGCATTCCCTTCTTTGGCGCGGACGGCCAGGGGCTGCGCTGGCGCGACCGCATCCTCTGGCCCTTTCCCGGCTATCAATGGCGAACCAACTTCGCCGGCAGCCGCCTCGACGCCATCGCCCTGCGCGCCGAGCCTGTGCAGGATGTGTGGGTGATCGCTGACGGCGGCTTGCGGCGTATGCAGTTCGACCCTTTTTACACCGAAACGAACTACAGCGGCAGCCAGTGCGACCTGTTCGAGCCGGACGACCTGGCCCTGGGGCCA
>JAYRVL010000622.1:0-1925 GCA_041918575.1 Anaerolineae bacterium
AACCATTCTTCCAGGTCAATGGTCAGCGCGTGGCTGGGCAGATTTTGGTTCGGCGCCACCGATGATCCGTTCAACCGACGTACCCCAACCCGCGCAGGCGCTCGCTGATCGCGGCTTCGTCCTCGGCGGAGAGGGTGAAGGCGGCGTCGCCGGTTGTGATGACCGGCGCGGGCGTGTCAACCACCTGTGGCGCCTGGTCGGCCAGCGGGCCGCGCAGCGCCTGGGTCAGCACGCGGCCGTCCATCGCGGCCGGAATGGGCTGGCCGAGCAGGTGCAGGATGGTCGGCGCCAGGTCAGCCAGGGTCGCGCCGCTGATCTCGACGCCTGACTGCACCGGCTCGCCCAGCGCCGCGAAGATGCCGTTCATGCGATGCGTGCCGGAGATGCCGCGGCGCATCGCCTCGATCACCCGGTGCGAGCCAAACTCGTACTCGCCAAAGCCAAAATACTCCAGCCGCTTGGGCAAAAAGACGATGTCGGGCGCGTCCTCCAGGTACGGCCCGCGGTACAGTGCTTCACGCGGGTAAATTTCATCCACCACCGCCTCGCCCGTGGCCGGATCGGTCAACAGGCGCAGGCGTGCCATGATCTCCTCGCGCACCTGCTCGTACTCCCGCCCAGGCGCCACGCTGCCCTGCGGTTCGCGTCCGGCCACATTGAGCCGAATCTGGCCGATGTTGCCGAGCGAGTAGGCGCGGGTCGCGGGCCAATCCACATCATCGAACGAGAGAAAGAGGGTGCGCAGCAGACCCTGACCCTGCCCGCGCACCACTTCGCGCTTGAGGCTGCCCAGTCCCAGGCGCATGAGCAGGTCATAGACGGCCATCGGGCTGAAGCCGGCCCGGAACGCGGCGTATTTGAGCCGGGCGCGCCAGGCGGGCTTGATCGCCAGAAAGCCCTGCTCACGCAGCCAGTTGTTAACATGGATGAACTTGTGGAACGGGCCGAAGCCGTGATCCGACATCAGCATGAGCACGGTGTCCGGCGGCAGGCTCGCGATTTGGGTGGCCAGCCAGCGGTCGAGGAACTGGTAGAAGGCCAGAATGGCGTCGCCGTATTTAGCCGCTTTGGTCGGATCGTGCAGCGGATGCACGGGACTCATGAACTTCCACATGGCGTGCTGCACGGTGTCAGTGCCGTTGAAGACGACCATGAAGAAATCCCAGGCCTCGCGGCCGCGCAGATTCTCCACTAACTTGATGCGCGTCTCGGTGGTCTGGTAGAGGCGGGCCAGGAAGGCATCCACGCCTGCGTCGGAATAGGCCTGGCCCGGGTCGGGGTAGAGGATGTAGTTGCCGGTGATGCGCTCGATCTCCTGCGCCAGTTTCGGCGGGTGCGTGAAGGTGACCTGCTTCGACGGCGTGGGCAGGCCGGAGATCAACAGGCCGTTGACCGGCTCCGGCGGAAAGGTCATCGGCACGTTGACCACGGCCACGCGGCGGCCGGCCGCGCCCAGCAGGCTCCACAGGCTGGGCAGGCGCCGGTTGGCCGCGGTGGCCGGAACGAAGTTGTAGGCGCCCGGCTCGCGGTAGACCCAATCGTAAATGCTGTGGCGAGCCGGGTTGGCGCCGGTGGCGAACGTGGTCCAGGCCGGGCCGGTCATGGGCGGCACAGTGCTGCGCAGTTGGCCCCAGGCGCCGCGCGCCAAAACCTGGGCCATCGCGGGCAGCTTGCCCTGCGCCACCCAGGGCAGGATCAGATCGAAGGTGGCCCCATCGAGGCCGATCACGAAACAACGGTAGGTCATAGAAACAGAATCCTCAAGCCGCCGAATGAATTCGGGGCGCAGGGGCGTTCCGCCGGAGGGCCGCCCGCCGAATGAATTCGGGGCGCAGGGGCGTTCCGCCGGGGGGCCGCCCGCCGAATGAATTCGGGGCGCAGGGGCGTTCCGCCGGGGGGCCGCCCGCCGAATGAATTCGGGGCGC
>JAYRVL010000623.1:0-2408 GCA_041918575.1 Anaerolineae bacterium
CTTCTCCAAGGCCACAGTATCATCAATATCAAACTCATTGGGGGGCACGCGCAGCGCCGCCAGAACATCCTTCTCGGTGAGATATTTGTAACCGCTGAAAAGCACCAGGATGCCCAGGGCCAACCAGTTCATAAGGTAGAACGGACCCAGGCAGCAGGCCAAGAGCACCAGGCTGCCCAGGCTGTCACCGACCCCACCGAACAGGCTCACGCCAATCTGGCTGGAGGCCTGGTTGATCATCACAGGATACAGGACAGCAAACAGAGCCATGGCGACCAGGGTTAGGATGCGCATCGTGCTGATCGGCCCTTTGAAATAGGTGACCTGCGAGACATAAAGGTCCTGGCCGAAGTGGGCGACATGGAGGCCAGCCGTCGTCAAGCCGCGCCGGACCAAGAAGTAAGGGCGAGAGTCTGCCAGTACGCCCTGGCGCACCAGTTTGACAGGCGCCACGCTGGCCTCGGGGATTTCACGACGTTCGAAGCGGGCCGCAACCGCATCGCGCAGTGCCTCGGCGCGTTCACCCTGGTCGTTGATGAGCCACGACACGTGACGTCCGCGCGTGCCGTAGCCGGCAAACGGACCCCAAATGCTGATAGGGACAGTGCCGGCATTCCCCATCTGGCCGATGGAAGGGTAGGCAGCGGATGGCGGGGAAGAAGCGGAGGAACGATTGGCGGGGTCCAACGGCGACGGATAGGCTGAGGCGCGACCGGCAGGGCCAAGCGCCGCGGAGACCGGCGGTGACTGACCAGGCAGCGTCCTCGTTGGCGGCTGGGTTGGTGCGGTGGGCGATGACGTCGGCAGACGATACCCACAGGACATGCAAAATGGCCCTGGGCCAGGATCCTGGGTGCCGCAATTGGGACAGGTCATGGTGTAGCTCCTTTCAGATGGAAATTAAGCTTAGCAGTGCAACGATGGTTCATTTCAACCTCCACATTGTGCATGCCGTCACCGCTCAGGCGCGGTGTTTTATTCTTCGATGGCTTCGGCGGGTTTCTCTTCTGCGGGCGCTTGCTGCCGGGAGCCACATTCAGGGCAGAAGGTCGCCTCGATGGGCAATTCCGCCTGGCATGAGGCGCAGCGTTTTGTGAGCGGTTGCGCTGCTTCGGCAGCCTCGGCCTGGGTCGCAACCATCGTTGGAGCAGCAGAAAGGGCTGCCGGCTCCGGCTCAGACGACGAACCGGGGGGCGCAGACGTGGCTGTCCGCGTTCCGCAATCGGGACAGAACACCGCGCTGGCCGGTAACTCTGCGCCGCAGCCCGTACACCGTATAGTCTGCGGCTGGGCAACTTTGCGTCCGCCACAAGTGGGGCAGAACTGCGCGGCAACCGGTCTGGGGCTGCCGCATGACTGGCATATTTCCTCGGCCGGAGGCGCCTTGGGAATCTTGGAGCCGCACAGCGGACAGAAGGCGGCGTCAGGCGGGATGAGTTGACGGCAACTCGGACAAGGAACACCGCTTTGGACCATCGGGGCGGCTAACCTCTCGGCGCGAATCTGCTCGACGCGCGCCTCGCGCTGGTGTATCTGGAGTTCAAGGCCTTCGATTTGTTGGCAAATGGCGTTGAGTTCAGGCTGAGCAAGCCCACGGCTGCGATAGGCGGCCAGAGTTGTCACCGCCAGAGCATCCAGTTGCGTCTTGATGTCGCGCTGTAGCTGTGAGATTGCTGCCTGCTCGCCGTGAATGCGAATAAGTTTGTCTGCCTCCAAGCTGGCACGGTCTGCTTGCTGACGCACAGATTTAATGAAACTCATGGCCTGTGTCTCCTGTTGATCCTCAGAAAGTCTTGTCACACTGCATAACATTATACACGAGAAACTCTTCCATGTGTCTTCCAACCTTCTGTCAAAACCCTGTCAACTTTGCGCGCTCCCCACTGCCTTGCACCAACTGCTCACCGGTAGTACAATCAGGACAGGAGATCGTCTGCTTCGCCAATTACGACGCGTCGGCTCCAGGGTCTGGTGCGGCGCTCCGACGACCTATTGTGACAAGGAAGACCTGCGATGAGCACACAAACCTATCTGCCGGAAGAGACCATGGTACGTCGAGGACTGGAAGCGTTGATGACTGCGCCAGGCCCGATTGAGACGGCCCGTTTTCTCAATCTACCTCGCTCCCGCTTTCCAGACTACGTGGAATGGCATCGGCAGTGGCAAACTCGCCTGTCCCCGCAGCCATTCTTCGATGAAGTCTTTGGCCCCGCGCCCGCCGTCGAGCTGGCTGCTGACCACTAATGCCGCTGGCTCGAAGTGATTCGCAGATGCACCCCAGGGGAAGACAGCATTCAGTAATCTCCATCACTCGCCCAACCAAAGCGCGTGGCTCCCTCTCGCCGCGAATCACTGGAACTCTTTTCTCGCGAACAGGTGGCAACTTTACCACGCGAAATGACACAGCC
>JAYRVL010000624.1:0-6716 GCA_041918575.1 Anaerolineae bacterium
CGTTGGGTCGTCCTTCTTCACCACCCATACCTGCGCTTCCAGTGGGCGGAAGGCGCGAATCGCCGCCACCTGACGCCCATCGCCCAGGTTTTTTACATGCGGCCCCAACACATCCATCGGTGCGCCGTGATAGGCAAACACAATTGCATCTATTTCGCCGTCCAATACGGTTTTCATGATTCTATTTCGTCTCCCTCTCGTCGTCCGTTGCCGGACGGCATGTTGTATACAGGGTCATTCGACATGATAACGATTTGATAAGAATCGCCTCCGAACTACTAAATATGGGCGCTCCCGCCCGTCGGGATACTGCATATCGTGTGCAAAATCAAATCGTTATGATGTCTATTGTACCCGATTTTGTCGTCCCCTTCAACTCAATGGTTTGCCGCGCAGGAATCCCAAATGTACCCGGAATCGAGGCTTCAGCCGGTCTGCCACAGGGTTCTCAAGCGCCCAATAACCGGCTAAAGCCTCCATTCCAGATGTCTTCAGCGACCACATTTGGAATTCCGGTTTGCCGCGCCTGGTCGTCTGTGTTATACTGCGATGGCTGCCGGGCCAGCGGGGCGTTTTACCTGTCCGGCCGGCCAAATCCACGGGAGTGTGTGCGAAGCCGCTTGAAAATGCAAACCACGCGCTGGCGCAGCGCCATTATGCTGACCTACCTGGTCATTGGCGTTTTGTTTGCGGTCTACACCCCGGCCTGGCAAGCGCCGGACGAGCCGGCCCATTACAACTACATCCACTTCGTGGCTGTGCAGGGTGCGTTGCCCGTGCTGCAGGCCGGCGATTACAACCAGGCCGAGCAGACCGCGGCCATCGCCGCCCGTTTTGGCTCCGGCGCAACCATCGAGTCCTTCCGCTACGAATTCCATCAGCCGCCGCTCTATTACCTGTTAGCCGCGCCGATCTTTCGCCTGACCGGCGGCGCGCTGCTGCCGCTGCGCCTGTTTTCCGTTTTCCTGGGCAGCCTGCTCCTGCTGGTCATCTACCGCGGCGCCAGTTTGATTGCGCCTCCTGCCATCGCCCTGGGCGCGATGGCTTTCGTCGCCTTCTTGCCCATGCATGTCGCCATCATGGCCTCCGTCAACAACGACGGCCTGGCCGAGCTTTTGATCGCGCTCCTGCTCTGGCAGTGTTTGCGCCTGCTGCAGCAGCCATCCTCGCCATCGCTGCGCCCCTGGGCCTGGCTGGGAATCACCGCCGGCCTGGGGCTGATCACCAAGAGCACGGTTTACGGTCTGCTGCCCATGCTCGGCGCTGCGCTGCTGCTGGCCTGGCGCGACCGCCTGCGCCATAACCCGCACGACCGCCAGTCTGCCCGCGTGATCTTCGCCGCGGCGCTGCCGCTGCTCCTGCTGGCGCTGCCCTGGTGGCTGCGCAACCTGGCCGTTTACGGCGGCGCCGACTTTCTCGGCCTCAATCGGCATGAGGACATCGTGCTGGGGCAACTGCGCACGAGCGAATTCCTGGCGCAGGAGGGATGGACTGGCCTGGGCAACCGCTTCTTCACCTGGACTTTTCGCTCGTTCTGGGGCCAGTTCGGCTGGATGAGCGTGGTGCTCGACAGCCGCATCTACACCGGCCTGCTCATCCTCAGCCTGGCGGCCAGCGTGGGCGCGGGCTGGACGCTGTGGCGGGCCTGGCCGCAGCGCGTTCACCGCCGCAGCCTGTTGATCCTGGCTCTCGCCATGCTGGGCGCTGCGGGCGGCTATCTCTGGTACAACCTGAGCTTCGTCCAGCACCAGGGCCGCTATCTCTTCCCTGCGCTGCTGCCCATCGCCCTCAGCCTGAGCGCCGGGCTGGTCGGCCTTGCGCAGCCTGGCGCCAGTCGTCTGGCGGCCGCCCTGGCCGCGGGGGCGCTGTGTCTGAGCCTGATCGCCGCTCCTGACCGCTGGACGCTGCTGCTATGGGCGGCCGCGATCGTTCTACTTGCTCTGCTGCCCCGTCTGCAGCGCTGGCACGCGCTCCTCTACCGCGGCGTGTTCGCCGGGCTGGCCGGGCTGTGCCTTGTCAGCCTGTTCTGGTTCATCGCGCCCCAACTACGCTAACGGCTGCCCACCACCCGCGCCGGCGCCCCCACCGCAATCGTGTAGGCCGGCACATCCGCGGTGACCACCGCGCCCGCGCCAATCACCGCGCCCCGGCCAATCGTCACCCCATCCAACACGATCACTCCCAACCCCAGCCAGGCGTCATCTTCGATCACAATTGGCCCCTTGCTGCTCAGCGGTTGATCCTTGATCGGCCGCGTGCGTTCGGCAAAGGTGTGTTCGTATGGGCTGAACGCACACTGCGGCGCAATTTGCACCTGGTGGCCGATGCGCAGGTCTGCCACGAAACCCTTGAGATTACAGGTTCCCTGGATGTGGCTGTCGCGGCCGATAATCACGCTGCCGCCCGCGCCGATTTCGATCACCGTCCCGCGGTGCAGCGAGGAAAAATCGCCCACTTCCACCCGGCCCCCGTCCTCGTGCGCATAGATGGTCACGCCATCGTCAATGAAGGCATGGCGGCCCACGCGCAAATCTGCGCAGCGAATCTGCGCCAGCGGCGAGATGAAAGGTCGCGCGGTCAGGTTGGCGAGCAGCTTGCGGTCTTTGTACACTCCGCCCAGCAGCCAGACCGCCAGCCGCGTCGCCAGGCGGCCGCCGCCGGTTGGCCCGGAAACAGCCATCAGCCTGCGCAGGATCGGTTCCTTCACGCGCCAGGGTAACAAAGCGTCCTCTCCTTGTAGATCATTGTCGCCCTCAGTCGTAGTCGTAGGTCACGTCTCCGGCGTGACGACGCTGTCCGCGGCAGATCATGCTTCGGTGCGCCAACGAGGCAAGCCGGAGGCTTGCGTGACACCCCTTGCGCCTTCGCGTCGTGGCGCCTTTGCGTTGAAATCCGTGTTCATCAAACCAGGCCGCTGGCCCGATACCAGGTCACGGCGGTCTGAAAGGCTTCCAACAGCGGGCCGGGCGTCCAGTGCAGTTCAGCCAGGGCGCGGGCGGGGTTGCAGGTCAGCGCGGCGGGGCGGGCCGGCGCCGGCGCTGTGATCGGAGACGCGGCCGGCCGCAGCAGCCCGGTTAGCCGCGCGCGCCAGCCCTGGGCCGGGCGCGGGGGCGGCTGCCCGCTGGCCGCGTGCATCAGGGCCAGGAACGCGCCCAGGTTGAGATTGCCGGCCGGATGCCCCAGGATGTAGCGCCGGCCGATCTGACCGTGCGCGGCCGCCAGCAGATGACCGCGGGCGATGTCATCCACGCCGCAAAAATTGATGCCACCGGCCAGGAAGCCCGGCATCTGTCCGCGCAAATAGGCCAGGATGCGGCCGCCGGTGGCGGTGGGGCGCCAATCGCCCATGCCCACGGGCGCAGTGGGGTGAACAACCACCACGGCCGTATCGCCGGCCGCGGCCGCGGCCAGCGCCAACTGCTCGCCCCGCCATTTGGAGAGGACGTAGTGACTGGCGCTTTCTTCCAGGTTGAAGGCCACGTCCTCAGTGGGAAGATCGTCTGCAGCCGGCGGCCGGCCAATCGCGCCGATGGTGCTGGTATGCACGAAACGCTCGACGCCGGCCGCGGCTGCAGCTTGCAGCAGATGGCGCGTGCCCTCCACATTGACGGCATAGAGCAGGTCTGCATCGTTCGGATTGGCACTGTAGAGCGCGGCCAAGTGATACACGTGCGTGCAGCCGTGCAGCGCCGCGGGCAGGCTGGCCGGCGTGCGCACATCTCCCTCGCAAACCTCCACCGCCAGCCCGGCCAGATTGCGCCGATCGCTGCCCGGCCGCGCCAGCACACGCACGCGGGCGCCTTCAGCCAGCAGCGCCCGCGCCACCGCGGCCCCAACGAACCCGCTGCCGCCCGTGACCAAAGCCTTCATGGCATTCTTCCCATCTTCTTCTCATCTCAGGCCAACCGCCGCCCGCGCCGCGCCGACACCTGGTAGGAGCGCCCGCGGTTCCAGCCCAGGAGTGAAGCCAGCTTGCTGCCGAGGCCCTGCGGGGGCGGCGGGTCGCCCTGCAAGCTCTGCCACTCACGCTGCAGCTCCGTGATTTCACTGCGCGAGAGGGGGCGCGCGCCCGGCCGCGCGTTCAGGCTGGCGCCCAGGCCATCCTGCTCCAGGCGCACGCCCGCGTAGGGGCGGTAAGCCTTGATGCTGAGCAGGGGCGGGCGCACCGCAGCCAGGAATTCGCGGGTTTGCGCCCGCGCGCCGTAGGTTTCACCGGGCAGCCCCACCATGACGAACAGCCGACAGGTGATGTGCGTTTGCGCGGCCGCATCCAGCACTTCCAAAACTCGATCGCGATAATCATCAGCCGTTTGGCGGGGATGCAGGCGCCCCATCAGTTCCAGCATCTCGTCGTCCACCGTTTCCATGCCGATCTTGATGGTACTGCAGCCGGCGCGCGCCATCTGCCGCAGCAGGGCCAAATCGAAATGCTCCGGCCTTGATTCGCACTCCCAGTTGATCTTGAGCCGCCGCGCAGTGAGATCGGTGCAGAACGCTTCGACCCAGGCCCGGTCCGCGGCAAAGACGATGTCGCGAAACAGGTAGCGCGACTTGGGAAAAGTCTGCTGCAGCCAGGCCAGCTCGTCAACCACGGCCTGAACCGGGCGCACCTGACGACCGTGGCCTTCGACCGCGACGTAGGGGCAATAGGCGCAGTCGTCATCGCAGCCGATGCCGGCGCGCAGGGTCAAGAAAGGGTAGCGGTCGTGGGGCAGCAGTTCCCAGGCCGGCCGGGGCAGGCCGGCCAAATCGGCGCGGGGCAGCGCGGGGCCGGCGACCCACTCTTCGCCGCTGTCTTCATCCGGGGGCGGCGCAGACAACGCCTGCAGGGTGCGCAAAACGGCCGCCTCCGGTGCGCCGAGGGCGACAGCGGTCACGCGGCTCTGCTCCATGACCGTTCGACCGATGAAGCGCATGGCCGGGCCAAAGGCGATTACATCCACCGTGGTATCAGCCGCCAGGTGTTGGCAAAAATCCATGTCGGCGCTGAGGGTGGCCTGGCTCATCAACACGCCGATTTGCAGGTCGGCGGCCTGGGGCGGCACGCGCGCCAGCGTGGCGGCCGCATCGAGCTTCTCAGCCACGGCGTCCACACAGGTCACGCGGTAGCCGGCCGCGCGCAGCACCGCGGCCACCGTGGCCAGGGTTTGCGGCGGATAGTAGAAATCGTCTTCATGGGAGCCGATGACGCCCAGGCCGGCGGAGCCTTCGCGGTTGGCGGTCTTGCCCGCGGGACTGGGTGGATTGATCAAAAGGACATGGGACATGCGAGACCCCTTCTTGGAAAAATGAAAAATGGCCGTTCACTGCGCGTGATGCGCGGTGATGGCGTGATACGTCCAGAAATCAGCGTCCGGCTGCGGCTGCGGGTCCACATGAACGATCATGGTGCGCAGTCGCGGCAGGGCATGAAACAGCGCGTGGCGCACCTCTTCGGCGATCGTGTGGCTGGCAACGGTTGCCAGGCCGCCATTCACCTCGATGTGCAGTTCGCCCCACAGGGCATGGCCCACCCAGCGCAGACGCGGCTCATGCACCGCTTCGACGCCGGGCACCCGGCTGGCAACTTTCTCCACGGTATCCACCATCACTGGGTCCACTGCATCCATCAGGCGCAGCCACATGGTGCGGGCCGCATCGCGCACGATGAACAGGATCACCACCCCGATCAGCGCGCCGATCAGCGGGTCGGCCAGGGGAAAGCCCAGCCAGGCGCCGATGGCGCCGACCAGCACCGCCAGCGAAGTCAAGCCATCGGTGCGCGCATGCATGCCATCGGCCACCAGCGCGGCCGAGCCGATGCGCCGGCCGGTGCGAATGCGCACGGTGGCGGCCAGTTCGTTGCCCGCAAAGCCGATGATGGCGGCCGCTGCCACCCAACCCAGGTTGCGCACCGGTTCCGGGTGAATCAGCTTCTGCCACGTTTCGTAAAAGATGAGCAGCGCGCTGCTGAAGATCACCAGCACCACGAACGCGCCGGCCAGGTCCTCGGCCTTGCCGTAGCGGTAAGTAAAGCCGCGTGGGGCTTGGCGGCGGTTGAGGGAAAAGGCCAGCCACAGCGGCGCTGCGGTGGTGGCGTCGGCAAAATTGTGAATGGTGTCTGCCAGCAGGGCCACACTGCCGCTGATAGCCACAATGAACACCTGTAGGATCGCGGTCAGGCCCAGGCTGACGAATGACCACTTCAGGGCGCGGATGCCCTCGCGACTCGTCGTCAGGACCGAGTCGGAAACCAGCTCGCTCCCCTTGTCGCCATGGCCGTGCATGTGAAAAACGGTCTGAAAAAATCCCCAGATGCCGCTGGCATGGCTGTGCCCGTGCTCGCCGTGATCGTGGTCGGGCCCGTCGCCGTGATCGTGGTCGTGCCCGTCGCCGTGATCGTGGTTGCGCCCGTCGCCGTGATCGTGGGGATGCGCGGACTCGGCAGCCGTTGCCCGAGAAACCCGTTTTGTCATCGTGAACCGGCGGCCCGTTTTTCCACCCTCGCGGTCCTGTCCAAGACCGCTCGCGCCTTCGCGCTCCTCTCCGTGCTGACTCATTCGATCTTCTCCCTCAGCTCAATCAGATTGAAATTGCACCGACCTCGTGTCTCGGCCTGCACCCCACTCGCTTCATCCGTAGGTCACGCCGCAAGCCGGAGGCTTGCGCTACAGCCCTGGCGCCTTTGCGTCCTGGCGCCTTTGCGTTGAAAAGGCAAGCCGGAGGCTTGCGCTACA
>JAYRVL010000625.1:0-3918 GCA_041918575.1 Anaerolineae bacterium
ACGGCCATGACCAGCGCAGCCGGCCAGACCACGCGACCGGAAAAGACGAAGAAGAGCGCGGCGGCCACGTTGACGGCAAAGGCGATGGCCTGCTTGAGCGCGTTGAGCCGCGTCAGATCATCGTCCAGGGTGACGCCCAGCACGGCCAGGATGATCACGCTCAGCCCGGCGCCGAAATAGCCGCCATAGATGGCCGCGGCGAAGATCGGCGCGGCCACCCAGGCGGGATGGCGCGGCGCCGCGGCATCTCGCCGGCGGCCTGCCACCCAGGCGCGCACCCGCGGCTGAATCGCCAGCAGCCCTGAGGCCAGCAGGATCAGATAGGGTACCAGGTTGCGAAAGAGCCGTTCGCTGGTCCACAGCAGCAGCAGGCCGCCCAGCAGCCCGCCCAGCGCGCCAACCGGCACGAGCAGCCAGACGCGCCGCGCTTGCCCGGCCAGATCACGCGCCTGCGCCAGCGTTGCGCCCAGGTAGCCGGGCGTCAGGGCCACGGTGTTGGTGACATTGGCCGTTATGGCCGACAAGCCCAGCGCGGTCAATGTGGGGAACGAGATCAGCGTCCCCCCGCCGGCAATGGCATTGACCGCGCCGGCGCCGGCCGCGGCCAGGAACAGGACGATCCAATGACTCAGGCTGAAGGTGTCCATGCGGGCTGTCCGTTTCCTTTGCTGCGCAGATCGCAGCCAGGCATCAACCTGCCCCGCCTTCGACCTGCCGCGCAGTGTGCGCAGCATGGCCCAGCAGTTCCTGAATCCCCGCGACCAACGCCGCCGGGTTCGGGTGGATGCCCTCTTGCAGCAGGGCGCTTTCGTACAACTGCTCGATCTCCAGACGCACCAGGTCAGCCTGGCTGTCGGCCGTCACCAGGAAGGCCAGGTCTTGCACCAGGGCATGGCTGCGGTTCAGCTCCAGCACCTTCTTGGGCGCGGTAAACGGCTGATCGAGCAGCTTATAGACGCGCTGCATCTCCTGGTTCATGGCGCCTTCGGGCGACACCAGGCGGCAGGGGCTGCTGCTCAGCGCCTTCGACGCCCGCACGCCCTGCACACGGTCGCCCAGAATCTCCATAAAGCGGGCCAGCAGCCGGTCGAAGTCTGCATCGGGCATGGCATCGCCGGCCGGCTCCTCTGTCAGCTCCGGCAGCGGCGGCAGATCGAGATCGGCGTTATCCACGTTCTTGAGCGGCCTGCCGTCGAACTCGCGCAGGGCCACCATCATGAAGCTGTCAACCGTCTCCACCAGCGTCAGCACTTCGATATGGCGCTGTTTGAGCGGATCGAGGTGCGGGCTGCGCTGCACCGAGGTCAGGTCCTCGCCCAGGATGTAGTAGATTTCCTTCTGCTCGGGTTGCATGCGCTGGACGTAGCCGGCCAGCGACACCCATTCGTCCGCGGCGGTCTGCGTGGAACGAAAACGCAGCAGAGGCAGCAGGCTGTCCTTGCCGACCATGTCGGTAGCGACACCCTCTTTGATGAAACCGCCGAATTCCTGCCAGAAGGCGCGGTAATCGTCCGGTTTCTCGCTCGCCAGGGCACCCAGTTCTTTGACCAGGCGGCCGGTCAGCGCCTTCTGAATCTGCACCAGCAGGCGGTTAGCCTGCACCGTCTCGCGTGACACGTTGAGCGGGATGTCTTCGGAATCGAGCACCCCTTCGATGAAGCGGAAATGGTTGGGCAGCAGGTCCTTGTTGTACTCCTGGATCAGGACATGGCTGGAATAGAGCTTCAGGCCAAAGTCCTTGCGCAGGCTCATCATCCCCTTCTCACGCGTACGCGGGACGAAAAGCACTGCGTGAATATCTACCGGCGCGTCGGCCACGTAGTGCAGATGCAGGAGCGGTTTCTCGAAATCCAGGGTCAACTGCTGGTAGAACGTGTCGTACTCCTCAGCGCTCACTTCACGCGGGGCGCGGCGCCAGAGGGCCGTGCGCTGATTGGCCACCTTGTCCTGCACGAAAACGGGAAACGCTACGAAGTCAGAGTGTTTCTTGACGATCTGCTCCAGGCGCCAGGCGGACAGGAACTCGCTGGCATCTTCCTTGAGGTGCAGGATGACGTCGGCGCCGCGCGCGGCGCGTTCTGCCGGGCCAACCGTGTACTGGTTGTCGCCTGTGCTGCTCCACTGACAGGCTTCGGCCTCCGGCCGATAGGATCGTGAAACGACCTGGATGCGGTCGGCCACCATGAAGGCGGCGTAGAAGCCAACGCCAAAACGGCCGATGACCTCGGTCAACGGCCGCTTCTCCTGCGCCAACTGCTTGAGGAACGCGGCCGCGCCTGAATGGGCGATGACGCCCAGGTTCTCGACCATCTCGGCCTGCGTCATGCCAATGCCGTTGTCGCTGACCGTCAGGGTGCGGGCAGCCTCGTCGAAGGTGATGCGCACGGCCAGTTCTGCGTCTGGGTCGAGCACCTCTCGGTTGGTCAGCATTTCGAACTGCACGCGGCTGAGCGCATCGGAAGCGTTGGAGATCAACTCGCGCAAGAAAATTTCCCGGTCGGTGTAGAGGGAATGGACCAGGATGTGCAGCAACTGCTGAATTTCCGCACGAAACTCATAGGATTGCTGGGGCTGATCGGGCATGGTCTATCTTCTCCGCGTCATGAAAAATCAGGGCGCCGATCGCGCGGCGTCCGGCGTGCTATTTTAGTCAAATCTGGGCGAAAGACAAACAGCGACCACATGCAGCCGGGAATTCCAAATGCAGGCGTTTATCGGACCTGGATTGGAGGCCTCAGCCGGTTTCTTAGCCAGCAAAGCCGCAAACTGCACCGGCTAAAGCCTCGATTCCGGGACCATTTGGATTTGCTGATTTGGAATGACCGGCCTTGCGTGCCGTGCGCCCCTGGTGGTATCATACGATCCTGATCTGGCTGCGCAACCCGCGCAGAAAAGTCAGGAGCCAGGCATTTCATTCATCGTGACCGAAAGGGAGGAATCACATGGCAAGTAAACGCGACGACAAGGCGCCCAAAGTCATCATGTTGACGATCACTGGGCCAAACGGCGAAAAATGGGGCGAGTTGGTGGCGGTTGCTAAGGAGTTCAAGACGGGCAGCGTGGGCTTCTACGCCGGCGGCAAGATCGTGAATCCAGACAACCTGGAGGCGAACTACCAGGTTGGCTGTAACGTCACCCTGATTGGCAGTAAGAGCGACGATTGAGGTGCGTTGAATCTTTCAACGCAAGGACGCCAAGACGCCAGGACGCAACGGGGTTCTTTGCGCCCCTGCGCCCTGGCGTCCCTGCGTTGAGATACGAACCCGCACACCTAATCGCCGTTCGTTGGCTCGATGCCAAGCGCCCGCAGTTGAGCCAGCAGCCGCTCGCTGCGGTCGCGCGCCAACGCGGCCTGCTGCTCAGCCGCCTCGGCTCGCTGGCGTTCAGCCTCGGCCCGCTGGCGTTCAGCCTCGGCCTGCTGGCGTTCAGCCTCGGCCTGCTGGCGTTCAGCCTCGGCCCGCTGGCGTTCAGCTTCGGCCCGCTGGTGTTCGGCTCTGGCGCGCTCGGCGCCGGTGGGGATCAGATTTCCTTTCCCATCGCACCACCGCAGCCAGGTGGTGTTGACGCCTTCGTAGTCGCCCTGCCACAGCGTCAGGCCGATCTGCGCCTCGGCAAACCAGCGTGAAGGAAGTTCCACGTACGTGCGGCCCTGCAGTTGAAAAACGTGCAAGACGCCCTTGCCCAACTGATCGAGTGGGTCGAAAATGACGTAGTAGGAAACGCCCAACTCCGCGTAGCGGACGCGCTTGCGCGTGTTCTCACCACCTTCTCGATTCGAAACCACTTCGATCACGATTTCAGGCGTCTTGCCATAACTCCAAATGAAGTAGGAACGATGCTCCTTGGCCCATAAATCAAAAGCATGGGTGCGCACACCCACGACCAGCATGACATCGGGCACCAGGGGGGTGAACTCCT